>CAVGFB010000093.1:0-2499 GCA_963628375.1 Gorillivita sp. (SeqCode) | reverse complement strand
AATAAAAGGAGGATAGAATGGAATCAACAAAGTTTCATCAAAATCTTAATGAATTACTTAAAAAAAATAATTGTAGTAAAAACAAATTAGCTATTAAAATTGGTATTTCACCATCTAATGTTACAACATGATATACAAGAGGACATACTCCCAACATAGGAGTTGCGGCAAAAATAGCAAAATATTTTAACGTCTCTCTAGATTGACTTTGCGGTCTTAAAACTGAAGTAGTTGATGAAAAATATATATCTAAAGATCCAATTTTAAACAGAATTATAGACAACTACAATGCACTATCTATGAAAGGTAAATACTACCTAGAAGAATACACAGAAACTCTCACCTATAACCCTAACTTCAAAAAAAGTTACAATTCTGAACAATTACCAAAGGCAAATCTCACGCAAGCAATTTAGATAAAAATAATACAAAATTTTATCTTATCAAAGGAAATAAATTATGTTAATTAATGGTTTCGGGTCAGTTGTTCAACTAGACAAATCAAAAACAAGATACAAATGCAGAAAGTGGATGTTACAAGTAGATACAGACACAGGACGTCATCAGAAAAGATTTACAGGATCTCTAAAAGAAGCAAGAAAAGAGCTAGATGAATACATTACACGCTTAGAAAATAATTTATGCACAAAAAACATAATATTTTCTAAATACAGCGAATATTGATTAAACATAAGAATAATATCCAAAAATTATTCTCCCAACACTCTATCCACAAATAAACGTTGTGTAAGAGCCTTAAATAAGCTTTTTGGTGACAAACACTTAAACAACATCCAAACAAAAGAAATTAGAGAAAAAATCTACTTTCTAAAAAACAAAAATGGCGTAAATATCGGTAACTGATATAGAAAAAAACTACTTGATACCCTCAATCTCATTTTTAAAATGGCAATAGATGATAATCTTGTTTCTAAAAATCCAGCAGAAAAAATTAAAAAACCAAAGCCTAAAAAACAAAATAAACGTAGTTTAACAAGACAAGAATTTAATGAAGTTATAAAGTGTTTAAAATTAGAAAAAACAAATGGAAAACAAATTGCACTTTTCACTATTTTATACCTAGGTCTACGAAGAAGTGAAGTATGCCCCTTAAAATGGAAAGATTACAATAGACAAGAAGGTACACTCACAATACAGCGTGCTTGAAAAGATGGTAATGCTACAATCGGAGATACAAAATCCCCAGCCAGTGTACGCACACTCCCTATGCCAGCACCCTTAATTGAAATCTATGAAGATTTATATAATAAATCTACCCTTCCTCTTTCAGATGAGGACTTTATATGCTTAAATTCTTTTGGATTTATGCTAAAAACTGTAGCATTATATGAATATTGAAACGACTTTTGTAAAAGATACAATCTAAATTATGTATCTCTACACGAACTTAGACACACCAATCTAACAATAGTATCACGCTACATGTCCCCTTTTGACTTGCAACATTATGCAGGATGATCAGACCTAGAACCAGCACAAATATACATACACAAAGATCAAACAACCATGCGACGTGCCATCAACAGAGTAGAATTTTAGAAAATTTTACATGTAGTTATTTTTTTCTTATATTTATTATGTATGTTTAGGGTTTTAAGAACTTTAGGAGTTATTCTCATCTTTTTCTTCTTAACCCCTGTGTGTGCGTTGCGGTTGGGGTTTGGTTGAGGTTTTTCTGAAATTTCGCTTATATCCTTTTTGCTATTTTTAATAAAATCATGATTTCTAACATCTTCACTATAAAGCATATAGGGATCTTCTAAAATTTCTTTATCAACAATACTACATATATTGTTTTTTAATTCTGGTATTGACTCCTTTATAGTGTTTTTAATAATTGTGTAGTCTATACTTCCATATCCATGTATTATTCTATTTCTCATTGCTCTTGCTTTTGTTAGTTTAAAGTTTTCATTTATATAATTAGGACAATTTTTTTGTATTAAATTAGCTAACTCTCCAATTTGAACAATGCACATATTTAAAGAATGTTTTGTTTCTATATTTGAAAACAAAACATCAAAATCACAATTGTGATCATTACATATTTTTTCAATATCACTAATAAAACCATAAATTTTTGATAAATAGAATTTATACTGATTTTCTTTTGTCATAAATTTTAATCCTATCTTTCAAAATATTATATTTTAAGTATTTATTATTTTTTAAATCTTCTTTGAGTATAATGTCTACTTGTTTGTTAAAAACATCTTCAAAAATACCGCCCAGAAGATAATTATCTCATCCAACAGCACCATGATTTATAACAAGAAAATCTAGATCACTATTTTCTTTAGCTTCTCCTCTTGCATATGAACCAACCAAATAAATTTCATAAGTATATTCTGGAATTTTCAATTTACTTATAATATTTTTTATTTCATTTGTGTTATACATCATAGTCATATTTTACTATAAAATAAAATTGAAGGAGGAAATAATGGTTGAATATGGAAATGCTGAATTGGCAGCTGA
>CAVGFB010000092.1:0-3594 GCA_963628375.1 Gorillivita sp. (SeqCode) | reverse complement strand
CTGTGTATTTTCCAGCATTTATTGCATCACTACCATCAGCTGTATTTACAGTAACATTAACCTTATCCTCGCCAACAATATTTTCTGCTGTAACTTTTGGAAGATGAGAATTCTTATCATAGTTAAATGTAGTATCACTTCAAATTAATGATACTTCTCGAGGTAGAATATTGAACTCATAAGTTTTTTTACCTTTGTACTTTCCGGTTCCTGTAATTGTGACTGTTGCTGTACCTGCATTAACGTTTTCACCAAAAGTTACTACATAGTCAACATCTTTAACCAATTTAGAACTCTCAACATCTTTTATTATTTGACTACCAGTATATACCTCATCATTTGTATCAACTTTAATGTCACGAGCAAAGTCAATATTAATTAGCCCGTCGGTACAACATGTGATTGTGTATTTTAATTCTATAGTTTTTAATGTTTTTATCTTCTCCAGCAATTCACCTTGTATATTTTGAGAATTTCAATTTGTATTAAGCTCTTTTTGTGAAGTTATTTTTGTACCAGAAGTAATTGGTGAACTTCAAGTTTTAAGTTCTAGAGGTGCATTAACGCTTTCTATAGTAAAATCATATGGAGTTTTATTTCATATATCTAATTGATTTTTTAAAATATCTCCATTTTGATTTATTACAACATTACTAGATGTTGTTAACTTATTGTCCTCTGTTGCGTAGGTTTTATGAGTAGTAAAAGCAAACAAAAAACACACAAGAAGAAAAACACTAATAAATATAATCTTAATCGTTGATTTATAATTAGGCTTGGCAAAATCTATATTAGTATCCCTTGCAAACCTTCTCTTTATTATTAACACAGACATTGATAAAGCTAAAAGAACTAGAGTCAACATAACTATCAATATTAATGGATCCTGAGTTAATGCTGTTTTAGCATTATCAATCACACTTGATGAACTCACATCATCTGATGGACTAGCTGAATCAGGTGTAATACTATCTTGCAATGACACTGTCATAGTTCCTTGTACAGTTTCTGTTGTATTAGCATATGCTACTCTGGGAGCAAGCAAAAACATAAAAGAAAATAAAAGAATGCTAAATATTGGTAACCAAGATTTAAAAATACTATTTATTAAATTTTTCATATTTATCCCCTATATAACTATTCTTATTTTACAAAAATCAAAAAAAAAAAACCAGAAAATTTGAAATAAAGTCAATTAAAACATCACTAATTTTTAAAATTAGTATAAACGCAACATGCTCTTTTTTCTAAGATAGCTCTTATTTTAAATTATAAAACAAAGTATTATGTAGTTAATTTTTGTGGATAAATTTAAATATAGGTTTTTAAGAACGTATTTAAAGCTTTAGCACTATGCTAATTAATAATTAAAATATTTAGGGAAAAGGTGGTTGAGATAAAAAAATCCTTTGAAGAAGTTAACTTAAACTGATGAAATAAAATGGCGGAGAGCTGGGGATTCGAACCCCAGGTACCCTTTTGGGGTACACTCGCTTAGCAGGCGAGCACTTTCGACCTCTCAGTCAGCTCTCCGAATGTAGATTATTTTAACTAATTATCTATAGTTTTAATTATAAATTTAATCGAGATTAATAAAGTTATAATATTGTACAGAAATTCATATATAAATTTATAGTAATTAAATGACTAAAAACTTGATTTGTTTAAATATAAAATTCACAAAATTTGTATTAATTTGTTTCTTAATTTTATCAGCATGTTTAATGCCAATAGGCAATAAAGCACTAGCTGTAAGCTCCCCTAAAGCTCATGTTTGAAAATCAAATATAAATGCAAGTGTAGATTCAGATGGATCGATAAATGTAAGTGAAGTTAAATACGTTGACATCACACAATTTATTGAAAAAGCAAAAAAATACAATCCTAATGACAAAAATAATATAGGAAAAAATTATAATGAAAATGTTAGTTTTAATCCTTTAGTATGAAATTTTGACTCATTTTCTCAAGATGCTGATATTGAAATTGAATCACTAAGAATTGCCATTTGTGATAATGCTGATAGTCCAGTTGGAACTTGACAAACTTATAATACTGAGACATACATGAGTAAATGAAATCAACAAAGCCCTGGCCGTAATTGCGTTTCTTATGATTCAGAAAAAAAGAATGTAAATTTATATTCAGAATTTTTTAATACTGACATATTGGATAACTCTGACCCTTACAACACAATATTGAACTTAACAAGCATAAATGATATAAACTTGTGAACTTTTAACAAAGCTATCATAAGCTTTAACTATACAATTAAAAATGCACCTATAATATATAAAGATGTATGTGATATTCAATGAGATTATATTTCTGATACGTGATCTATGGACTCATATGATACACATCTAATTTTAAACGTCTCGCCTAATTCGTCTCATGTCACAAGTGATGCAAACCAAAATAATATCTATGCATGAGGACATGGGGGCAACAATTCAATTCTAAATTTAGATAGTAAAGGTAAGGTGGAAATTAATAATTCGAGAGTTGCTGAAGGGACAAATGCTCAGCTTCGTGTTGTGTTCCCAACAAGTTGGATAAACTTACCATCAAATATCAACTCATCACATATAAATCAAGTTAAGTTATCTTCAATTCTTAGAGAAGAAAGCGTATGAAAAGATTGAAGAGAAATTAATTTAGTAAATCTTACTTTTGAAATATTCTTTGTTTTACTTTTTATTGCTCTGTTAATTATTGTAATTGTTATATTTTTTAGGCAAAAGAAACTCACATTAAGTTCTAATCTTTCGGTTGAGGACATAAATCAGCTACACCCATGCATTAAAAATAGGCTTAAAAACTGAAATAGAGAGTTTGAACATGATCTAATATGAGCAATCATGCACTTAAACTCTATAAATCTTATAAGTATACATAGTATAGAAAATGACTTTAAGATAGAACTAGTAGACAAAAGTCTAATTGAAAAATTAGAAAACAATATTAATATTAACGACATTAGCAAGATTGATATTAGAACACTAAAATTACTATTTATCTATTATGGCAAAAATAAAACGTCAATTAAATTAAGCGACATTATAAAATTTGCTGATGAAAACCCTCGTGATTTCTTAATCCATTACTTAACATGACAAAGTATGCTTACAGATGATGTTGATAATAATTGTAAAGGAAACATTAATCAAAAAACTACTCGCAAAAGGTTATTTATTTTAAGCTTTTCTGTACTGGTAATTACTGTTGTTGTATCAATATTTAAGTTTGACATTATAATTTTAGTAACTGGGGTTCTAACTTCGTTGTTAATTTGTCTGTTAACAAACTTAATTAGAAATAATATATATAAAGAAACTAATAGTATAAACATTGAATTTTCACATTTTGATGAGACGACAGATAAGCTTAAAGATAGATTATTTGAAGTATTGCCATCTTTAGTTAAAAACTCTTATGATAAAAACTATTCACTAACAGGCGTTAAATAAATCGCATCCTTATCTAAACTTAAAAGTAGTGTTAAAAAACCATAAGCAGATTAATTGCACATTATATATAAATGTATAATGGCGTCCCTGAGAGGAGTCGAACCTCCGACGCACGGTTTAGGAA
>CAVGFB010000091.1:0-2952 GCA_963628375.1 Gorillivita sp. (SeqCode) | reverse complement strand
AAAGAGCGATATTGTGGAGTAAAGCTTATTCAATGTTGACGAATTAGGAATTTGTGGTATTATGAATTTGTTCCTACGAAGGGGCTCGTGAACGGAGAGATACCTAATACTCGCCCCTTCTTTTATTTCTTAACTTTAAATCTTCTGTTTAACTTTGGATTATCCAAATATGTATAAAACTCACGAGATAGCTTCTTGTACAAACTACTGGCGTTTTTATGACTGGGTAAAAGCACCTTTTCGAGTTTATCTAGCTTGCTTAAGTATTCAACCATGCGAAAGTAATCTCCGTCTCTCGATACTATAAGCACTTTATCCATAGATTTATCAGCTAAAGCATCACGCATACAGTAAAACACTAAGTCTGTGTCGACATTCCCTTTTTTGCTCCCAAGCGATTCTGAACTGTGCGGACGAAACACGAGCTCATAGCCATATTCTGCATAACGTGAATAACGCTTTTCATAATCTGGATTATATGCCCCCATGAAAAGATATGCCTTCGAAACGTGGTATTTTTCTTTTAGGTAAACCCTAAATCTTCGCATATCAATCAACCACGGTTCATCAGCAAATTTAGTTGCCATGTACAGATTTTGATTGTCTATGTATGCATAATTATTCATGGCTTGACATTATAGCGAAGTTTAATAAATGAGAAAAGCAGAAAGAACCGCTGTATTTCTAAAAATCATGATTGGTGACAGGCTTAATGCCTGAGAAAAATTTAATTATTTCATTTAACGAAACTGGAGAGAAATTATTAGCATCAACACCCACATCATATCGAAAAACGCAATCTTTTCGATTCTTTAAGTTGTATTCATGTTTAGCATGGATGTGTCCGTGTAGGTGAATTGAGCCGTGATGTTTTGAAGGCCAGGCAAGCATTGGATAATGGCATAGAGCCAACTTGTTCCCATCCTGCAATTTTATTGTTGCGACTAGTGGTTCAAGAATAAATGTATCTTCAACTTCGCTATTTGACCAATCTTTGTCATGATTTCCTTTTACCAAATGAATATTTTTGCATCTAATTTGATTTCTGATGTTTAATGCTTCTTCAACTGAGATGCGATAAGAAAAGTCACCGAGATGATAAAGGTGATCATTAACGTGAACTACTGAGTTGATATTGTTCACTATTTTATGGTTCATTTCGTCTATGTCCGTAAAAGGTCTATCAAGCATATTTATGATTGCTTGATGCCCAAAGTGTGTATCTGACGTAAACCAAATCATACTAAATTTTCAAAACGAGGCGAGGAAAGGTGTCCCCGCCAGTGGTTGAACCCTGATCATATCGATCAGCTCAAGTAAACAAATATATACCATATATACATGTATTTATCAAATTTGACTGCTAAAAGGTGCAACCCTTCATGATGCAATCATAATTAAAACTATGCGTTATTATCGACACCTTTTAACGTTTCCTGCATTTTTGCTCACAAAACGCTTGTTCACGCTATGCGACACCCCAACACCCCTCGCGACACCCCAAGCGATAAAACCCCTGTTAAACGTATCAATTTGGTTGTTATTCTTTCTAAAAATTTTAAACTTGAAATTTTATTTTGAAATTGTAAAATCTCATTCTTTCTAACTACAGCAACATCAATCTTCTGAATTTCTTTAAGCTCGTTTTTTAAACCATCTAAAAACAATGGGTCAATAACTTTGTGAATATTTTCTACAGATGTATAGTGAATACCTCCCTGCCTGCGCATTTTATGATTTAGTGTAGACTCAAATACAGCACCGAATATTGTTGGACTAATATTGCTTCAATTAAAATCCCTACCTGCTTGATTAATTAGAGTGTTTATCATTGTTTGATCAATTCTTGGAATTTTTATTTCTTTTTCAAAAAGTCCACCATTAATAAAAGGAAATTGGTTTAACTCATCTTGAATATAGGGGTCTCTGTCTTTGTAGTCGGTATTTAATACCTCAAAAAGTTGTAATAGCTTTTCTCTAAAAGAGTCAGAATTAAACTTTCCCATATAACTACAAAAGGCGTTTTTTCTCCCCAACAGTCCACTGTCCTCCGCATAAAGTAAAAATACAAGTCTAACAATTAAAATATTTATGCTTTCTTGTTCCTCTTTGGAAATTTCTAAATTCTTATACGCTTTTTTAAAACTATCATATAAATCACCTACAATTTTTCCTGCAACAACTGACAGGTCTTGTTCTTCTTTAATTTGAACCTTGTGTGCATTAAATAAATTTAATAAATAATATTTTTTTACAAGGTCATCCAACAATATGGTTGTAAAGCTTGATTCTGGGTTTTCTTTATCAAGATCATAAATTCTAATCTCATCAAAATTGCACGTTATAATGTTGTGTACTTGATATATGCGCTCCAGATTATCAACGTACCATTTTGCTTGTTCATAAGGAGTAACATTTATTTTTTTACCATCAACCTCAAAAGTAGATGGGTACTTTTCATCCAAGCTAACCCCACGTGATTTGTTTTCAATTACAACACCAGCACTTTCACAAAACACATCAATTCTCTTATTTCTTACTCGCTTCTCAAAATCAAGAATATGAGTTGGCTTTTCTATGTCGAGTGCATCTAATAATTCTATTCAAAAACTACGAGCTTCTTTAGTTTCACTACCTTCCTTATTCTTTCATCTAATAATAAACTCACCTAACTTCTTGCTTCTATCAATTGACTGAACAGCATAAAAGTTGCTACTTTTATTATTTCTTAAACTCGGCATAATAATTTCCTTTTTTTAGTTTTACAGATAGAGATATTTAGGTTATCGTTTATATCTGATTTGAAGATTTAAGGTAAACAAATAAGTGTCTTTAGAGTTGTTTCATCTTTTTAATTCTAACATATGAAATCTGGAGGAACTTGGTGAGTCAAGCTTAGTATTTAATGCTAAAAAATTGCTTACTTCTTTTTTATGATAAACATAATCTAGA
>CAVGFB010000090.1:0-2852 GCA_963628375.1 Gorillivita sp. (SeqCode) | reverse complement strand
GGATAACAGATCAATCATATATTGAAAGTAAAATAAAATTAATTAAAAGTATTATTCCTGAAGCTACATTAAGAACCACTTTGATTGCTGGATTTCCAGGGGAAACAGATAAAGATTTTAACGAATTAGTTGAGTTTTTAAATAAGAGCTATTTTGATTACTGTGGCGTTTTTAAGTATTCAGATGAAGAGGGGAGTGAATCATCAAAATTAAAAAACAAAATTGATGATGAAACTATCTCAAAAAGAGCAAACCTATTGCAAGATGTATGCGACTCTATTGCCATAGATAAACTAGATAAAAAGATTCAAAACATCTATAAAGTACTTATTTTAGGATATGAAGATGGCAGGCTTTATGGTAGGGCTTCGTTTCAAGCACCAGATGTTGACGGTGTTGTGTTTATAGATAAATATAATTTTAAGCCTGAAATAGGAGATATTGTTAATGTTAAAATCATTTCTACTGAAATGTATGATCTAGTAGGGAAAATTTTATAATTATGACTGCTAACAATAAAGAAGAAGTATCTAACTTAAACCTAGCAAATATTATTACAATAACTAGAATTTTACTTGTCCCTATATTTGTATTTGTTTTTTTATATCCATGAACTACACTTTTATGACCTAGTGGTGAGTGTCAATTTCTACAACCTGCTATTGCTTTAGGTATTTTTATACTTTTATCTTTAAGTGACAGTTTAGATGGGTATATTGCAAGAAGCTTTAATATAGTTACCAATTTTGGAAAATTTATCGATCCTCTAGCAGATAAAATCTTAGTTATTACAGCCTTTGTGGCTCTTGTAGAAACAGGTAGCTTGTCAACTTGAGTTGTTTTAATTGTTCTTATGCGTGAGTTTGTAATTTCTGGCATGAGAATGATGTGTGCAACTAAAAAAGTAGTTATAGCTGCAAGTTGATATGGAAAAATTAAAACTGTTACTCAAATTTTAGCTGTAATATTATTTTTAGCATTTGAAACTCTAAAGTACTTTAACTTAAAGCAATTAACTAATATAGTTTTTTACTTAAGTTGATTTATTTTAATAATATCCTTAATTTTTACTATTATTTCTATGATTGACTACATAAAACAATCTTATTACATATTAAATAAAAGCGACAATACTCCAGACAATTTTCATAAAATACATAATTTGTCAATTGACATTGTAAAAAAATTAAGTAATAAAAAACTTACACTGTCAACTTGTGAAAGTATTACATGTGGAATGTTGTGTTCTTCTATAGGTAACATTTCAGGAGCTAGTAGAGTTTATAAAGGTTCTTTAATTACATATTCGTATAGTGCAAAGTCACATTTATTAAATATTCCACTTGAATTTTTACAAAACAAAGGTGCTGTAAATAAAAAATGTTCAAATAAAATGGCTATTGAATCGAAAAAAATACTTAATAGTGATATAAGTCTAAGTACAACTGGCGTTGCAGGTCCACAAAGTGATGATTTTGGAAATAAAGTAGGATGTGTGTTTATTTCTATTGCTTTCGATAATAAAATAATTACTAAAAGCTTTAATTTTAATGGAGATAGACAGCAAATTCGAGAACTTACAGTGTTAAATTCATTATTCTTATTAAATAGTGAAATTGATAAAATGTAGTTTCTCTGTAATTTTGAATTGAATTTTATATTCTCAAAAATTTAAATTTTTGTCATATTTAAACATTGACAATTTAACTCATTGTTTTATATTATTTTTGCCGGCATAATTTTTAAAATACAATATTTGAAAGGATAAAAGTGGCAATTGATAAAGTAAAACAACTAGAAGAAACAACTGCACATATTGAGAAAAAATTTGGTAAAGGTTCAATAATGAAGATGAGCGATACTAAATTTGACCTCGAATCTGGTGTTATTCCAACAGGTGTTTTATCTCTAGATGCGGCACTTGGTGTAGGTGGAGTACCACGTGGTCGAATAATTGAAATTTTTGGACCTGAATCAAGTGGAAAAACAACTCTAGCTCTCCAAATTGTATCTGAAGCTCAAGCTAGAGACGGTATATGTGCCTATATAGATGCAGAACATGCTCTAGATCCTATATATGCAGAAAAACTTGGTGTAGATGTTGATGAACTGCGAATATCTCAACCAGATACCGGAGAGCAAGGATTAGAGATTTGCGATATGTTAGTTAAAAGTGGATGTATTGATGTTGTAGTAATTGATTCTGTTGCTGCACTTGTACCAAAAGCTGAAATTGAAGGACAGATGGGGGATGCTTCAGTTGGACTTCAAGCACGATTAATGTCTCAGGCATTAAGAAAACTAGCAGGATCTCTATCAAAATCAAATACTACATGCATATTTATTAATCAACTTAGAGAGAAAATCGGTGTTATGTTTGGCAATCCTGAAACAACAACAGGAGGACGTGCTTTAAAGTTTTTTTCTACAATTAGAATTGATATAAGAAGAGGAGAATTTATCAAAGATGGCAAAGATGCTATAGGAAGCAGAATAAGAGTAAAGGTTGTTAAAAATAAAGTAGCACCTCCGTTTAAGCAAGCAGAATTTGATTTAATGTACGGAAAGGGATTCAGTAAAGAAAGTTGCATTATAGATATGGCTTGTGCCAATAAAATTATTACACGTGGGGGAGCTTGATATACTTATAATGGCAAACAACTTGGTCAAGGCAAAGAAGCTGTAAAAGACTTATTGCAAAAAGATATACATTTAAGAGATGAACTTGAAAATAAAATTAGAACAATATATCATCTATCTAATTTAGACTATAAATCAGATAATACGAGTAATAAAAAGACTAGCACTACGACAAAGAATAAGTAATTACAAACCATATTCCAATTTATTAA
>CAVGFB010000089.1:0-3190 GCA_963628375.1 Gorillivita sp. (SeqCode) | reverse complement strand
ATCTATTAACTCACTATTTAATTTTATATTGTTTAGATTTAGAGTATATTTGCATATATCAAAAGTCCCTAAAATTCTAGTATTAAAAGAAGCAAGACCAAACAAGCTCCACGTTTTTAAAGCTTCATTTTTATCTATAGAGTTAGAAAATATAATTTTATTTTGTAGGACTTTTGACAAGTTAAGATAATAAATTTATTTTACATTAACAATTTCATAGTCTTGCTCTCCAAGGCCTAAAAATTCGCCATGTTTAAGTCCTCATTCTCAATCAGTATCTGGATGAACCATCTTAAATACATTATGACCACTTCCAGGTGGATAAATGCCATCGTGAGGAGTTTCTCCATTATGTTTGCACACATCACCAGCAGGAGAATCAACATAAATTGGTGAAGACATTATTGCATCCATACAAGCCCTGTCTATAGATATAGGGTCAAAACCAGCAAACATACCGATATCAGGAACCATTCCAACATCATTTCCATCTTTACAATCACAATCTTTTGTTATAGTCTCAGCAAAATTAATGTAAAACGCTTTTTTGTCATGAACAACAGCCTTACAATACTCTGCAATTTTCTCATTCACAATTTTTTTACCTTCGTCTCATTTACAGTTTATTGCACCTCTAACGCAATAACTAAAACAATTGCCACAACCCAGACACTTATCTTCTTGAATTACTGCTTTTTTATTTTCTATTCTGACACCATCATTTAAACAGTGCCTAACACAAGAACCACATCCTATGCATTTTTCTTCAATAATTAATGGTGTACCATTACTGTGCATTTCCATCTTACCCGATTTAGACCCACAACCCATTCCTATATTTTTTAATATTCCACCGTATCCTGCTACTTGGTGCCCTTTACAGTGTGTTATTGCAATGATTATGTCTGCTTCTGCAACAGAGGCTCCAATTTTAGGAGCTTTGCAATGTTTAAATTTTTTCAAAGGGATTTTACGCTCGTCAGTACCTCTAATTCCGTCTGCAATTATTGTATGCATGCCAGTAGCAAGAGGGTTATAACCATTCATATATGCACAATCTAGGTGATCAAGAGCATTGTTTCTGTAGCCTACATATAACGTCGAGCAATCTGTTAAAAAAGGTTTACCTCCCTTGCTTTTTATGTAGTCTCCCAATACTTTGGAATATTGTTGCCGTATATGTCCAAGATTTCCTCATTCTCCAAAATGAACTTTTATTGCAACAAACTTGTCTTTAAAGTCAATTTTATCTATTCCAGCAGCTTTAATTAACCTCATCATTTTATTAAGTCTGCTATCACCTACAGAAACTCTATAATTTGTGAAATATACTTTAGACATAAAATCCTCCTTAATTTATATTTATATGAGTTTACCAAATATGTTTGCTAAAATTCTTTTATAGTTATATATGGAAAAGATTGAAGAAAACATAATAATTCGTTATAGGTCAAGTGGATCTGCTGTCGATGACCTGCAAAGAAAATTATCTAATTTAGGTTATTTAAAAGATTCTCAAGTGGACGGGTTTTTTGGAGATGATACGCTGCATGCACTAAGAGAGTTTTGCAAGGATGAAAAGCTGGGAAGTGCTGATCATGTAACAGAAAAAGTATGATCTAAATTAGTGGACGCTTCATTTAAATTAGGAGATAGAAATCTTTATCTTACTATGCCATATTTTCATGGTGCAGATGTTTTGCAACTGCAAAAGGCACTTGTATCTCTAGGGTTTGCGATTGATCAGTATGATGGGATATTTGGTGCGACTACAGAGACCGCTTTGAGAAAATTTCAAATTAATATGGGACTGCCTTGTGATGGTATTGCTGGATCGCATACATTTGCAACGCTAAACAATTTGAAATTTGTTTGAAACAACAAAGATACTTCTTCTAATAACTTAGATATAAATTCTACTAAAAATAACCTTTGACGAGCAAGCGAAGTTTTAGAGAATAATTTAATCTGTGTTTATGGAACAAATGAATTTACTCGTGACGTGGCAAAGAGAATTTCAAAAATAGCACTTGCTACTAATCCCTTTAGTAATTTAGCTGACTCTGCTGTCTACAGTGTAGTTCCAGATCCTAAAACATTACTTATACATATTGTTTTACCAGATGACGATACTAGTAAAGAATCAAAAGTTCCAAGGTGTGCTTATGAAGACAAGCTCTCTTCGGCACTAACAACAAAGAATCAAGATTTAAACGATGATCAAAATCGTTTTGTTAAAAGACTAACACTAAGCATACCAGTTGCAAAAGACTCTACTCCTCCTCGTTTAATTATTGAGCTTCCTAGTAAAACTTGATGAGACGCAGGCGAAGATAGGAGTGCTCAACATTTTGCAATTATGATATTGGATGCACTTTGTGAAGCTCTAAGTATTTATAAAAAACAAGCCTAAAATAAAATCATACAACGTTATTATAAAAAAGAGTTAAGGATATCTAATGATTAAAAAACCTGAAGGAACTTACGATATTTTACCAGATGAAGCTAAATTTTGAGAAATCTTCTGTAAAAAAGCTAGAGGGACCTTTGCTAATTTTGGTTATAAAGAAATTATTACTCCAATTTTTGAAAATACCAATTTATTTGAAAGAGGAATTGGAAACTCAACAGACGTTGTTAACAAAGAGATGTTTAAGGTCTTAAGTGGTGGAAATATTGAAAAGTTAAAATCAGGAGAAAGATTAAGATCTAGTGCAAATTTATCATTGAGACCTGAGGGCACTGCAGGGGTTATTCGCTCAATAATAGAAAACGGACTTATACAAAATAATCCTGGAGTATTAAAACTTGCTTATGCAGGTCCGATGTTTAGAGCTGAAAGACCCCAAAAGGGGAGATTCAGACAGTTTATGCAAGTAGGTGTAGAGTGTGTTGGATCTTATAGCCCAACAATAGATGCTGAAGCCATAATTATGCTTATGATGTTTTATAAATCAATTGGCTTTGATATGCACGATGATGACATAACACTGTTTTTAAATTCAATAGGGTGTATGGATTGTAGATCCGAATATAAAAAAGTTCTTGTTAAGTATTTAAATAAGCATAAAAGTGACTTGTGTAAATCTTGCATAGAAAGAATTAACATCAATCCGCTTAGAGTTCTTGATTGTAAAGAGGAATTGTGCCAAGAGGTTATAAATAATGCTCCCACAATAGATAATTACTT
>CAVGFB010000088.1:0-8474 GCA_963628375.1 Gorillivita sp. (SeqCode) | reverse complement strand
GTATATATTATATTGTTTATATATTTTATCTAATGCTTTGTTTACAACATCTCCAGAATCTCCGTTTTCTCTTTGAAGGTTAATAACAATAAATTCTTCAGGGTGTGTCTTTAGGTAATTATTGAATTTTTCAAGAACGTTACATAACTGTAATTCTTTATTACGAAGATCATACCAATGCTCTTTGTATTTTTCATAACACTTATATATAAATGGCCATGTAGCTCCATGATAAAGACAAAACTTTCCTCCATCATAGCCGTATCTCAAATCAAAAGCACGCAGACCTGCATCAAGTTGCTCCTCAAAAGACATATCCTGACATTGAGCAAAATCACTCATAGCTCCATATAAACAAAATGTTGATGAATCATGTGTTCCTGGTATTGTTAGTTGAGACACTTTTACATTAGAATCAATATTTGACATTCAATTATTAGACGTGCTTGTGTATGCCTTTTCATCTGGAACAAAAAAATAAATTAACAGAAAAGCAAACAAAAACACAACAAATACTTTTATAAATGAATTAAAAATTTGATTTTTATTTTTTTGTAAATGATTCATCTTTATCCCTTCTTTACGACATTTAATTATATACAAAATTTAGATAAAAAATTAAGTATTTTCATGTACAATAATTTTTTTGGAACTATAAAATTTTCATTTGTCAAAAGAGTTTGGAGGAACAAAAGTGTCTATTAATAAAAATTGTTATGTAGCTATTGATTTAGGAGCCTCATCAGGTAGAGTAGTAATAGGGCAAATAGTAGATAAAAAAATTCAACTTCATGAGGTATGTCGCTTTGATAATATACAAATCAGAAGCAATGGTCATGACTGCTGAGATATAAACATGATTTTTTCTGAAATCCTAAAGGGACTTGCAAAATGCAGAGATCTAGGTTTTGAGCCTAAAACAGTTGGAATTGATACATGAGGTGTTGATTTTGTTCTACTAGACAAGGATGATAACATCATAGGAGATGCTGTTGCATATAGAGACCAAAGAACAACAGGAATGATAGAAAGGCTCGGTAAAGTCCTACCTTTTGAGGACCTCTACAAAATAACAGGAATTGCTAAACAACCATTTAATACTATATATCAACTTTTTTATTTAAAACAAGAGGAGCCTAAACAAATCGATAGGGCTTCTTCTTTTTTGATGATTCCCGATTATTTAAATTTTTTGCTAACTGGTAAAAAAGTTAATGAGTATACAAATATGTCTACTACGTCTTTGCTTAACGCTAAAGATAAAAAAATAGACGATAAGATTTTGGAAGTGTTGGGTATAGAGGATGATATTTTTTGTGATATTGTCGAGCCTGGTTATGATTTGGGTTGTGTGTTGCCTAATATAGAAAAGAAAATCGGATATAAGACACGAGTTGTTGTTCCTGCGACTCATGATACAGGGAGTGCATACATTTCAGTACCGCTACAGTCAAAAGATTCAGTGATTTTATCAAGTGGAACATGAAGCTTACTTGGAGTTGAAAACACTACTCCTATTACAACTAACACTTGTATTAAGCAAAATTTTACTAATGAGGGAGGATACGGCTCTACATATAGATTTTTGAAAAACATCATGGGTTTGTGGATTATTCAATGTGTAAGACGTGAGTTAAATGGCGTTGATTATGTCAAAGGAAGTAAAAAAGATAGTCAAAATGTTGATGCTAAACTGCCAATATTTAAATTTGAAGAGAAGTCTTGAGGATTTGGGGATTTAATAGATGAAGCTTCTAAGTGCAATGAGTTTTCTTCCATTATTGATGTAAATGATGAAAGATTTTTATCTCCAGTCTCTATGATAGATGAAATTAGGTGCTATTGTTTAGAAAACAATTTAGATGTTCCTGCAAATGTTGGTGAGCTTATGCAATGTATATATTTAAGTCTTGCTACATACTATAAAAAATCAATTAAAGACTTAAGCCAAATCACTAATAAAACATATACTTCTTTAAATATTGTTGGCGGAGGGTGTCAAGATAATTACCTAAACTCGCTAACAGCTAAAATTGCTGATATAGATGTTTATGCTGGTCCTATTGAAGCAACTAGCATAGGAAACCTTGCAATTCAGATGATAAAGTCAGGGGAGTTTAAAGACATATCTAATGCTAGAGAAGCTATTAAAGAATCTTTTGATATAGAAAAATTTTAATGTTTCATATAACTTGTTAAATTAAAAAAAGGAGGATAATATGAGCAAAATGTATGAAATAGCAAAAGAAGAATACAGTAAATACGGAATTGATACAGAACGAGTAATTGACACTTTGTCAAAAAAAGCAATTTCTATGCATTGCTGACAAGGTGATGACGTTATGGGTTTTGATCAAGAAGATAACGCTGCATCAGGCGGAATTATGACAACTGGAAATTATCCAGGTCGTGCTAGAACTCCTCGTGAGCTCATGAGCGATTTTGAAAAGGCAGCTTCTTTAATTCCTGGAAAAAAGCGCATTAATTTACATGCAAGTTATGCTGTATTTGATGATGAAAATCCATGAGTAGACAGAAACAAAATTGAATATAAGCATTTTAAACCTTGGGTTGAATGAGCTAAAAAAAATGGGTTCGGAATTGATTTTAATCCAACTTTATTTTCTCATGAAAAGGTAAAAGATGGTCTTACTGTATCTAGCCCAGATGAAGAAATCCGTAAATTTTGAATTGAGCATTGCATAGCTGTTAGAAAGATTGCAGAACAGATTGGTGTTGAGCTTGATGATATGGTATTAAATAATTTCTGAATTCCAGATGGATTAAAAGATTATCCTGCAGATAGATACAATCCTCGTACCAGATTAAAAGACGCGTTAGATGAGATCTATTCTTTTGAGACTCCTCATGTAATTGATTCTGTAGAGCAAAAGGTATTTGGAATTGGTGTTGAGGGATACACTACCGGAAACCAAGAGTTCTATGTTTCTTATGCTGCTAAAAAAGGTGGAAATCATGTTGTTTTAATTGATTCTGGTCACTTTAATCCATGTGAAAATATTGCAGATAAGCTACCAAGTTTGTTGCAGTTCTTCCCTTATGTACCACTTCATGTTACACGTTCTATGCATTGGGATTCTGATCATGTTGTATTATTTGAAGATCAACTAAATGATATTGCATCTGAGGTAGTAAGATGCCCTAACGGTATGGAAAGAATTCTAATTGGTATGGACTTTTTTGACGCATCAATTAACAGAGTAGGTGCTTGAGCATGCGGCATGAGATCTATGTCAAAAGCTTTGTTGTTTAATTTATTGCAACCATGAGATAAATTAAGACAACTTCAAGATACTAGTCAATTCTCAGAGAAGATGATTTTAACAGAGCAATTTAAAACTATGCCATGAACAGCAGTATGAGATGAGTATTGTGCTCGCTTAGGAGTTGTTGGTGAATCAGAATTGTGAAATGAAATCAAAAAATATGAAGACGAAGTTTTGATGAAACGCTAAATTTTCACTTAGGAGATATATATGGATTTATTTGAAAGTGCATCAAATACTATAAAATCAGGAGTTGAGAATATAAGTTCTGCAGTATCTGAGTCTATGATTTTAAGATCATCTTTTGTTCGTGATTTTATTAAATTATGTAATGATGGCTGACAACAAGGCTGACATGAGCGCAATGGAGGCAACTTAACTTATCGTTTAACTAAAAGTGATGTTGAAGAAATAAAAAAGTATCTAGATCAAAAAAAAGGTCAATGATGCGACATGGGAGTCGAAGATAAAACTCTAGCAGGCTCTTACTTTTTAACAACAGGATCTGGACGCTACATGAAAAATGTAAAAAAAGATCCACTGCACAATATAGGTCTTGTTGAGATTAACTCTAGTGGTAATAGTTATAGGATTGTATGAGGTTTAAATGATGGAGGTGTTCCAACAAGTGAATTTCCTACTCATTATTTAAATCATGTTGTAAGAGTAAAAGCAAGCGGGGACAAATGTAGACTTATATACCATGCTCATCCAGAAAATATCATAGCTATGACTTTTGTTTGTCCACTGGATTCTAAATATTTCTCACGAGCTTTGTGGCAAGCTATGACTGAATGCATTGTTATATTTCCAACTGGAGTTGGAGTTGTTCCTTGAATGGTTCCAGGAGGATCTGATATTGCACGAGCAACATCAAAGTTAATGACAAAATTTGATGCTGTAATATGAGCTCAACATGGTCTTTTTGTATCAGGTAATGACTTTGATTCTACATTTTCTCTTATGCATACAATTGAGAAAGCAGCTTCAATTTATTGTAAGGTAAGGTCTATGAATATGGGATCTGATATTGTTTTAAATACCATTACAGATGAAAATTTAAAACAAATTGCCAAAGATTTTAACCTTTTAATAAATGAGGAGTTTCTTAAGTAGGTTTTAGTTTTTATTTTAAGGAGGTCAAATGACTTATAAAAAAACTTCTTCAGGTAGGTCAATATCGGGATTTAAGATGAAGTTGTATCCTGGTTTTGCTCAAGAATATGAAAAACGTCACAATGAAATATGACCTGAAATGGTAGATATGATCCATGAATACGGAGGTCATAATTATTCTATCTTTATAGATGAAGAGACTAATATTTTGTTTGGATATATTGAGCTTGATGACCCTAGTTATTATGCAAAAAGTGCTACAACAGAAATATGTAAAAAATGATGAGATTTTATGGCATCTGTAATGGAGACAAACGATGATAATTCTCCAGTATCGGTTGATTTGCCTTGTGCATTTCACCTTGATTAAAATTTATTAGAAAGGATTTAATTATGGCTATGTCAAAAGAAAGAAAAAGCACAATCGCTGTGTCTTTAACAAATTTTCTAGATTCTGGATGCATTGTTGCATCTAGTGTCGCACTAACTGCCTGAGCGGCAGCTTTTAGTTTTGATTCAACATGAACTGCAATTTTAGGTGCTATTGGGGCAAATGCTTTTGGAGCTGCATTCGGTGCTTTAATTGGTGGGTTTTTAACAGATAAATTTGGAAGAACAATAATTTATAAATACAATCTATTAGTTTATGCACTAGGTGTAGGACTTGCTATGATAGCTGTTAATCTACCTATGGTTGTATTAGGAGTTGTTATTTCAGGTCTTTCTGTAGGAGCTGGTGTTCCTGCGTCTTGAAGTTATATTTCTGAAACTTCTACTTCAACAAAAAGAGCAGCAAATATTGGAATATCTCAATTTGCATGAAGCTTAGGTCCAGCTATTATTTTTATGTTATCACTTATTTTGTCATTTATCGTTCCTGGATTTGCCGCTGACGGCAAAACTTTATTAGGAAGTGGTACATATGGTCCTTTTGATGGACTACTTGCTACTAGGCTTTTATTCTTGGTTTTGTTTGTTGTTGCTTTAATCGCTTGAAATCTACAGCGTCAATTACAGGAGTCTAGAGACTGAGAAGAGAAAAACAAAGCTGCTACAAATAAAAAGAGCTTTGGCAGAATGATGGTAGATGCTCTAAAAAATTCTGTAAATGTAAAAACAATTATCTTTTTAGTTGCTGTTTATCTAACATGAAATCTAGCAGCAGGAACAAATGGTCAGTTTATGCCATATCTATATGCTGCAGCAGGTAACTTAAATTCAACTGTTCAAAGTCTATTAGGTGTCGTTCAATGGATTCTAATTGCTGTATGTTCTTTGTTAATATTCTCTAAATTCGGAGATACAATATCACATAGAGTTTTGTTTGGTATTTCTGCTTTTATGGCCCTATTATCATGGATTTGCATTGCAATTTTTGGTCTTGCACTAAACAATGGAACAAGTGATTCATATGGATGATGTCTATGGGCATACGTATTTTTATGGGGTATTTCTGCAGGATTTTCTGCTCAATGTTTTTATGCACTTTGAGGAACAGAACTCTTTCCAACTCAATACAGAGGTGGAGTACAAGGTATTATGTTCTTTTTAGTTAGAGCTGTTTTAGGAATTTGATCACTCGTTGGAGTAGGTGCTATAATGGGTGATATTTCAACCAATCCTCAAGGGTTCTTCCCAGCAAGTATAATAATGTGTGCTGTACTTGTTATATCTTTAGTTGTTGGTGTTGTTTGATGTCCTAAAACTCAAGGTAAAACTCTTGATCAAATTACAAAAGAGCGCTATGGTGATATAGATTTATAAATTTAAATTTATAAAATAAAACTTTAAAAAAACTGTCATAAACATTTTTTATGGCAGTTTTTATTTATTTGTCACATATTTATATATGTTATTATTGTTTTATGAGTGAAAACAAAAAACCTGTAATAATAGCACTGACGGGCAAGGGCGGAGTTGGTAAAACTACCATCTCAGCTATTATAGTAAAGCTTTTATGTGAATTAGGGCGTGACAAAAAGATATTAGCAATTGATGCTGACCCTGCAGTAGGACTTTCAACAGCACTTTGTGTTGAGCCAAAGCTATCTTTAGACGACATAAGATCAGAAGCAGTCGATGTTGCTAATACAGGTGATATATCAGGAGCTATTGACACAATCGGGCAAGCTAGATATAGAATTTATGATGCAATAGTTGAGTGCAATGATTTTTGCTTTCTTTCAATTGGAAGACCTGAAAGTGCAGGTTGTTATTGTAAAATAAATACTTACCTTAAATCAGTTATTGAGGACGTTGCTTTTAATTTTGACTATGTCATAATTGATGGAGAAGCAGGAATAGAACAAATCAACAGGCGTGTTATGGATAAGGTAAGTCATTTAATAATGGTAAGCGACACATCTAAAAAAGGTCTTGATGTTGTATCTACTATTTATAACGTTGCAAATAAATTAGTAATGTTTGATCATGCAGGCGTGATTATAAATAGAGTTACAGATAATAATTTACTAAAACATATAAAGCTAGATAATTTAAAAGTCTTATCGACTATTGAGGCAGACAATAACATTACTGAGTTTGATTTAAGTGGAAAATCAATTCTTGATCTAAATGACACGAATAAGTCAGTTATTGGTGTTAAGAAGGCTTTAGTTAATTTAGGTATATTATAAAAATAAAATAATGGGAGTTTTATGAAGGACTTAGAACACATTTATTATTTTGAACATTTATTAGAAGATGCAAATAATGAACTTGTAAGACTTGCTAGTAAAAATAACACAAAAATTATAGGAACTACTTGCTCACAAGTACCAGAGGCTCTACTTAATTTAGAGGGCGTATGTGGAGTTAGGCTTAGAGCTCCTAGAACTAGCTCTTTAGAGATGGGAACATACTATTTAACTTCACTTTTGTGTGAGTTTTCAAGAGCGTTGTTGGAACGTGCAATTGAAGGAGGGTATCAATTTTTAGACGGCATTATAACTCCTGATGGTTGTACTATGATGAATAGATGTGTTGAAAATATGGAACTTTTAAAAATAAATGATAAAAAGGAATTTTTTTATAGGTATATGGAAGTTCCCATGAAGTGCGATAAAAATGGTCTTAATTTATATATAAATCAATGTAGGGAGAAAATTTTAAAAACTCTTAATGAAATTTATAATGTTGATATTAGTGATAAGGCTTTAAAAAAATCCGTTGAGATACACAATAAAGTTTGCAATTTAATTTATAAGATTGGGAAATATAGGAAACTTGACAATCCTCCTATAACTGGTCATGAGCTTCACATAATAAATTTAGCTACTCAAGTAGTGCCAAAACATTTAATAATTGACAAACTAGAAGAGACATTAAAAGAGATTCAAAGCAGAAAGCCAGATGAAAAATTCAAATTTAGAGCCCGCGTATGTGTAGTTGGATCTGAGGTAGACGATATTGACTTTACAAGAATTATAGAAGAAAGTGGAGCTTACGTTTGTGCTGATAGATTTTGTTTTGGAACACTTCCTGATAGATTGCCTATTAAGCTTAAATCTGATAATAATATACTAGAGCAAGTTTGTTCGCACTACATAAATAACTGCATGTGTCCTAGGTATATGGATACACCTAAGATGAATTACAGAAGGGAATATGTTAATGATATTTGTAAAAGATATAAGGCAGACGGTATAATCTATCAACAAATGAAGTTTTGCGACCCGTGAGGGTATGAGAGGATGGTAGGCAGTCATGTAATGCGTGATGTTTACAACTATCCAGTTTTAACAATTGACAGACCATATGTTGTAGGTAACTCTGGCCAGCTTAGGACACGTGTTCAAGCATTTGTTGAAAGTATTGAGATTAAAAAATTGCAAAGGGGTAAATAATGGGAGCTCGTGTTGGTACATCAAAGTTAGGTAAACTTTATAATCCAAAGTCAAAAGTTTTTAAAAGGCGCGAATGAAGAGGCGTTAGAGACACCCTATACGATTATTGACGTTGACTTAAAATTATGTTTATGCTGGGTAAGTTTATGACGAAGCCTAAAAATATAAAAGGGTTTTTTAGATACAGATGAATGAGTAATTACCTAGCTGTTCCTATGATGATAGA
>CAVGFB010000087.1:0-10070 GCA_963628375.1 Gorillivita sp. (SeqCode) | reverse complement strand
AACTTATCTAGGTTATCAAGTGCTCCAATTTGAAGAGCGTCTATGCGATCTTTCCCCAAATATGCAATAATATCAGCAAACCTAACAACACAGCCCTCAAGTGTAGAGCTAACTAAATGATCTATATTTTTTATATCTCTATAACATGATTCGATTGTACTGTCTAACTCCTCAAATGAACTTAAATTTGAACAATTTACCTCTTTAAGCTCAAGTTCTCCATTATGACACAATATTCCATCAAGAGTCTGTAGCGATAAGTTTCTTTTATACAATTTATCAAGTACTCTTACACTATGTAGATTGTGAGCAAAATACCTACCAGTTCTTTCTCTAGAAATATTATTTAATATATACTCGCCAGCATGTCCAAATGGAGTATGACCTATATCATGACCTATTGCTATAGCTTCAATAAGCTTTGTGTTTAGACCTAATAAAGAACCTATATTCCTAGAAATTTTACTAACAAGCTGTACATGTAGCCCTCTGCGTGAAACGTCGTCATTATTTAAGAAACTAAATACTTGTGTTTTATCGTTGTATCTATTATAAGCAGGTAAATATAAAATTTTTTCAATATCTCTATCAAACGCAGAACGCATTACAGTTTGCCTGTCATGCTCTTTGTTATGCCTCCTTTTAATATCTGAATCTTTAAAGGAATATTTTGAAATTCGATTATTCTTTTTATCTTCACATATTTGTAGCTCTAAATCTTTAGATAAAGACAGAAATTCTATCTCTTTATCATACTTTTTATAAATTCCGTCTTGTCCCATTTAAAAAACCTTTTAATTAAAGAATATCTTAGATATCTTTTTATAGAAATTATCTGACTCGTAACGCAATATTTTGGTTTCATTATTTTTTGTGAATATAGCAACTCTAGATATTGCACCATCAAGAAGCTCTAGCTTACCATCAATATATATACAAATACTTTCACGTTGAGTGTCGCAATTAAAATCAATTTCAACAACACTTTTTGAATCAGTAATTAAAGGACGAGTGTTGAGAGTATGAGGTGACAGAGGAACAACAATAATTCCCCTATAGCTAGGAGACATAATAGGACCTCCTGCAGAAAGAGAGTATGCGGTAGACCCTGTTGAGGTGGATGTTATTATTCCATCACTTTGCAAATTGTAAATAAATTGATTATTTATATATAAATCTAAATTGATAATTTTCCCTGAGTTGTTTCTTTTAAATGTTGCTTCGTTTAATGCAATAAATTCATATTTTTTAACATCTGTGCTTATACACACTTTAATATGTGATCTCACCTCAACTTGAAGCTTACCAGAGAAAAATAAATTTAATAATTTATCTGACCCAATAGTGTTTTTATTAGTTAAAAATCCAAGGTGACCGTAATTTATACCAAGTATGGGAATATCAAAATTACCAACTAAGTGTGCTGTTTTAAGCACTGTACCATCCCCACCTAATACAACAGCTACTGCAAATTTTGATATATCATCTCCGTTAACTTTGTTGTTTTCAATATCTAGTCCACCAACAATTCTTACATAAAATCCTTGTGACTCAGCTCATACTTTTAAGTTATCTGCTTCAATTAGTGCATCTTTGTTACTTTGATTTACAACAACAAGAATGTTTTTTTTCATAGTTTATTTACCTTTAATTTTATTCAACAATATAGATACAAAAAATCTAACTTCTTTAATTTTAAAGATTCAACATAAAACAATAATCAAAATGATTGATATACCGCCACACAAAATAAGAGACAACATACCATAAAGCATACTAATTTGCCCCTTAAATATTAAGTCATTTAATAAAATTCCAGGAACAACAGCAATCAAAGAAGCTATTAATATTTTTATAGAACTTATTACAATTTTTGAAACACCAATATATCCAACTTCTGTTTTTATCATTAAAATAACAATAATACAACACCCAGTGTAATAAATAAGATCTGATAGCGGAATGCCTAAAAGCTGAAATATGTTTTCTTGGCAAAAAATTCAATACATCAAACATTGAAAAACTACTCCACTACAACAAACTATAGCAAACCTACTAAACTTTCTTAAAGCTGCAAAAACATTGTACATGTACATTAAAACGCTATAAAAAGGCAGTGCTATAATTCATGCTCTTAGTATTATAGCTACATTATTAACGTCATCAGAGTTAAAGCTTCCTGCCCTAAATAAAGATAATATAGGTTGTGAAAAACTAAAAATCAATACAGATAGAGGGATTATCAGAGTAAGAGTTGATCTGATGCCGTCATTTATTTGAGACTTTAATTTTGCTTTATCATTTTTTGCACTGGATTCAGAAAGTTCTGTAAACATAGTTCTGGATAAAGACACAGCAACGATGCCATATGGAAGCTGAAATCATGTTCATGCATATAAAATTGTTGAAGGTCCATTTTCTGCGGACACCAAACTAAAAGCATTTCTAAAAGTAAAAGCTATTAAATTTCCAACAATGTAAATAAAGGTTGGAATTGCTATTTTTATTGCTTCTTTTAGAGCTTTATCTTTTAGTGTTAAAACAGGATATCACTTAAACCCTGACTTTATAAGTGATGGAATTTGAACAAGACACTGAATTAAAACTCCTAATGTTGTCCCTATACCAAGTATATATATAGCAACATCTAAATTCTGAAAACTAACAAAGTAGTAAGCAATAAAAGAAAGAATAACAAAAATATTATTTATTGCAGGAGCTAGAGCAGGTAAAAAATAAATACGTTTTGAATTTAAAATACCATTAATGATGCCGCTAATTCCATAAAATAAAATCTGAAGTGCAAAAATTCTAAAAAATAGCACAGCTAATATTGAAACTTGAGCAGAATTGTCTACTGTAAATGTTTGCGTTGAAATAACAAATGGAGCAAATATTGTTGATAGAATAGATAATAGACCTAACACAACAACAGTTAAATTTAACATGTTACTAGAAAATCTATTTGCTCCATATTCTCCGTTGTTTTGTTTTTCTAATATGAATATAGGAATAAATGCTGCTCCTAAAAGACCCCCTGCAACAAGGTCAAATATTACATTAGGCATATTGTTAGCAACTTGATAAGCAGACGACATTACGGTATTACCTAGTGCAAAAGCCATTATTCAAGTTCGCAAAAGTCCAGTTACACGAGATACAAATGTAGCAAATGCCATAGATAATGTACTTTTAGCTACAGAGGTGTTCTTTTTTTTAATATGTTTATGTGTATGTACTTTTTTACTATTTTCCATAAAAGAACATTAAAACAATGTATATCCGTTTATATAAAATATAGGGTATATTTTAATGCATTTATGATATCATTTTAAAACTATGTGTAAATTTAAAAGAAAATTCAATTACGTAGAAAATACATTAAAAATTTTTTTGTCAGTTATTTTATCTTTATGAATGCTTGGGTTCAACGTAGGCAAATATGCATACGCCTCAAATAGTTCAGAAGAAAAAGAAGCCCAAATTCAGCAAATTGTTGAGCAGGTTAATGATATTCAAAATCAGATAAATGATTTAAATAATAAAGCAGAAGAATCTAAAAATAAACTTGAGGAAGCAAACAAAAAACTTGACGATATTCAGAAAGATTATGAGTTTGCAAAATCTAAATTCTATGAAGTTGCTCCCCAACTAGCCGAAGGATCTAAAGATTCTTATGCAACACACTTTGCCCTAGAGATTCTAAAAGATGTTGTTGGTAACGAATTTTTGTCTTGACCTTTGTTTTCTGAGGCAATGCTGCATGTTCTTACTAATCGAGATGAAAATCTTATAAGACAAATATACAATCTGTATAAAACTCAAGATGATCTTTATCATGATTTGCAAGATCAAAAAGAAAATGCAGACAAACAATATAGTGAAGCAAAGAAAAATCAAGAGGAATTAGAAAATAAAATTACACAAATGAGAGAATCTCTAAATATTGCAAATACTGAGCTAGCAAGCATAAAGACGCGTGAAGAAAAGTACGGAAAAGCAGTTGCTAATTACGTATATGGGCATGGAAAATTTGCTCATCCTTGCCCAAATTCAACAATTTCTTCAACATTTGGAGAGCAGAGGGATGAAGGTGAAAAAACATATTTTCATAAAGGAATAGATTTTTCAGCAAGCACCGGCACTCCAATATATGCTGCTGATAAGGGTACCGTTATTGAAGCTACTCATACAGATGATTATAACGGCGGTTGCGGAATGTGAGTTGTTATATCTCATGGAGATGGTTTAGTAACAGAATACATGCACTGTTCTGCTGTTCTTGTAGAAGTTGGGCAAACAGTTGAAAAGGGAGATAACATAGCTCGTGTTGGTAATACTGGAGATTCTACAGGCTCCCACCTACATTTCCAAGTAATGCTTAATAATGAACCTGTAAACGGAATGGATTATTTAAGCGATTAATTAGCCTAAATTTGTATTACAGAGTTTTATTGTAAAGCTCGTAATTCTCATCAACTAATAAATTGTTCAGATTATCAGCTGCTTCTGTGGCAAGCCTGTCACAAAGTTCGTTTTCTTTATTGTCACTATGCCCTTTAACTCAAACGAATTTATACTTATGGAGTTGAAGTTTACTTAACAAATTTTTCCATAAATCAACATTTTTGCATTTTTTTCAATTTCTATTAATTCATGTTTGAATTCAATTTTTTAAAAAAGCATCTGCAACATACTTACTATCTGTGTAAATAGTAATACTACATGAAAATTTTAAACAATCAACTGCATAAATAACAGCCATGAGTTCCATTCTATTATTGGTAGTTAGTCTAAAACCAAAAGAAGATTCTCGTCTTATTTCATTGTCGTCTTTATCTTTTGTAATTAGTACAAATCCAAAGCCGCCACGACCTGGGTTTCCTCTACATGCACCATCTGTATATATTTTTACATCTTTCATAATTTAATTATACAATTTATAATTTAATTGCCCTATATTGTAGAATAATTAAAAATAAAATGAGTTCAGAATTAAAAAAATACCTAGCTTTAGATCTAAAATCTTTTTATGCAAGTGTTGAGTGTATAGAAAGAGGACTTGACCCTTTAACTACAAATTTAGTTGTAGCTGATCTTAACCATACAGAAAAAACAATTTGTCTTGCTGCCACACCTACCCTTAAGTCATATGGAATATCTGGAAGAGATAGATATTATGAAGTGCTAAGAAAAGTTAAAGAAATAAATAAAACAAGGCTGATTAATTACAAAAATTCTTATAAATTTCAAAATATTGGAATTAAAAACAACCTTACATACAATGAATATTGTGACACAAAAATAAAAAATGATATATCACTGGCTCTAGACTTTATTACAGCACCTCCACAAATGGCAAAATATATGGAGGTAAGTTCAAAAATTTATGAAGTTTATTTAAAATATTTTTCAAAAAAGGATATACATGTTTATAGTATTGACGAGGTGTTTATTGATATAACTCCATATTTGGATATGTATGATAAAACACCATTAGATCTTACGAGAGATGTAATTTATGATGTATTAAAAACAACTGGAATTACTGCCACAGCTGGCATTGGAACTAATTTGTATTTATGCAAAATAGCTATGGACATTGATGCTAAAAAGAAAACTCCTGATAAATATGGTGCCAGAATAAGCGAGCTCGATGAAATGTCTTATAGAGAAAGACTTTGATCTCACACACCACTTACTGATTTTTGACGTATAGGTCCTGGAATTGCTAGGAGAATGTCAAATTTAGGCTGTTATACAATGGGAGATATTGCAAGATTGTCCATAACAAATGAAGATTTAATATATTCAAGTCTTGGTATTAATGCAGAATTATTAATTGATCATGCATGAGGGTGAGAACCTGTAGGTATGTCAGAAATTAAAGCATACAAACCAGTAAGTAACTCATTAGGTACCGGACAAGTATTACATAGTCCTTATGATTACAAAAAAACAAGGATAATTGTTAGAGAGATGATAGAGCTCCTCATTCTCGATTTATACAAAAAAAATCTAGTTACTGATCAAATTGTAATGACTATAGGATACGACATTTCAAATTTTAAAAATAAAAATATAAAAGAAAAATACATTAAAGGTGCAAGTAAAGATTGGTATGGAAGACATATACCAGCTCACAGTCATGGAACACAAAATCTTGAATATCTCACCTCTTCATTAAAACTTATAACTATAGCAACAATGCAACTATATGACAGAATTATTAAACCAGATCTATTAGTAAGACGAATTAACATTTCTGCAAACCATATTGTGTCAAGCGTTAACTTAAAAAGAAAAACTAGATACATTCAACAAGATATTTTTAAAAGTATAGAAGAGCTAAATGATGACAATAAAAAAGAAAAAGAACTTGAAAAGAAAAACGAAATACTGCAAAAAACTACTTTAGAGATACAAGCAAAATATGGCAAAAACGCCCTTCTTAAAGCAACGAGCTTAAAACAGGGAGCAACAACTATAGAACGTAACAATCAAATTGGAGGGCATAGAGCCTAAGTTTTATTAATTGATTTTGAAAATCTATCATGAATACAAAAGATTTTAAACAAGACGACTACAAAGATATTATAGACATGCCAAGGCATGTAAGTAAAAATCACACCCCTATGTCGATGCTAAATAGAGCTGCACAATTTGCACCATTTGCTGCGCTGAATGGATTTGAAGAAAAACTTAAAGAGACAGAATTAAACTATGACAAAAATACTAATAAGTAAATTTAATTATATTGCTATAGTCTTAATTTAACTTATTTGATATAATGAAAAGATGAATGAATTTTACTTAACAGCAAATGACGGTTTTAAAATTTCTGTTGCTTACTTTCCTGTGGAAAATCCAAAAATGCTCGTGCAAATTGTACATGGTGCACTTGAACATAAAGAAAGATACTATGATCTAATATCATATTTTAATAAATGCGGATATTCGTGTATTGTTAGCGACAACAGAGGTCACGGACACTCTATAGATAAAAAATATATTCGTGGATACATGGACAACTACCCTGAAATGATAGATGATTTAGTGATTGTTTCAAACTATATAAAGTCAAAGAATAAGAATGTTAAGCTTGCAATGCTTGGGCAATCAATGGGATCCATGTTAGCTAGACTATATTTAGCTGATAATGATGCATCTATTTCAAAGCTTATCTTAACTGGAACAGCAAACTGAAAACCAATTGCTAAGTGCGGTATTTATCTGTGTAAGTTGATAGAAAAGCTCAAAGGCCCATACGCATATTCTAAAATGCTTGATAATATAAGTGGAATTAACAAGCCAAAGGAAAAATGAATTTCGTACAACAAGGATAATATAAAAGCCATATATGAGGATAATCTATATACAAAACGCTTTACAATACGTGGAAATACCACTATAGGGATGATGTGTAGAGATTTAAATGAAATTTCTATGTATAAGTGTAAAAATAAAAATTTACCTATACTTTCTTTAAATGGAATTGATGATCCAATTACAGGCAAAAAGGCAGGACTTAAAAAAAGCGAATCAATATTAAGACAAATAGGATACAAAAACGTCAAATTTGAAATAATTGACAATATGATACATGAAGTCTTGCAAGAAACAAATAAAGAACTAGTTTGAAACAAGATTAATACGTTTTTAAACGAGTAACTCTACTCCACACCCCTAAATAGATGTCCTGTAGTAGTGTTGTTTTGCTTTTCAATTTTAAAGCCTTTTTCTGCAAGTTCTATGGCTTTTTTTGCTCGTTTAATACTTTTAATTGAGTACTCATAATCCATTAACGTAGCATCTATCATAAAGTGACTAACACCTGCTTGTTTTAGGTCATAAATAGCGTGACATACATCCAGCATAATACTATTATAAACATGAGAAGTCCTGTCAATATCAGTTTGAATTCTAAACTTATAACCCAATCTGTCTTCTAAATACATTGTATTTTTTCTTGTAATACAATTTTTGCAGACTTGATTACATTTATTTAAGGACATAAAATTGCAATGTCTCGTTGTCATAAGTTCAAGAAAGCCCATAACTGTAATCCCAAAACTAATATGATTATCAGAATATGAAAAATTTTCTTTAAATGATTTAATTAACTCTTTAATTTGTGTAAGAGTAAGCTCAGGAGATAGTCACAAAACACTAGCCCCTAGATCTGCAAAATTACTTATTGTATAAGAATTTACAACAGGAATATGAAATCCTACTTCAAATTTTATGTAACGCCTAAAAGCATCATTAATGCTCCCAATATTGTCGCAATAAAGCGTATTGTTATTACCATTAAGAACCTTCTTGTCAATTAATTTTTTTGTGCTCTCGTGCATTACATTAGGCATAGCTATAGTGATAGCTTTTAAAAATTTACGATTATTTTCTTGCTCTAGTAAATTAATATAATCTAGAGCTGGAATATAGATATGTTCTATACCAAGATCGTATGCTTTACTTGCTAACTTGTTATCTTTTGTAAAAATACTTAACATAAAAAAATTAACGCATAAAATTTATTATTTTCAAACTTAGATTATCTAGAGCTTTAGCTCTAATTTTATGGAGAGTTGAATAAGAAATTCCAACATTATTATCTAAATTAACTTCTAACTTATCAAAAATAAAAGGAGTGTTTTTGCATCTTTTTATGTGAGCCTCTACTTCACTTTTAGTAATGGCTTTTGTTCTAGCAGCTTCAACTACATCTTCTGTAACTTTAACTTCAAAAGATTTATTTGTCTTTGTTTTTAGTTTAGAAAGACGAGACAAAACACATAAATCACTTAGTCAAACATTAAAATCTAAAGGTTTGTTTAATAATAAATCTATTCTTCCTGACACTTTTACTTTTGGCAATATTGCGTCATCCACAAACTCTGAACTTGCACTTCTTACTCTAAAAACCCTATCATGTACACGAATATTTCTTAAATTCAGCATTTTATTATTTTTAACTAATAAAATATTATTTTCTATATTGAAATCTTTTGAATTACTTAAATTAATGGAACTTCTGCCTTTGTTAGTTCATACTTCTATTACATCTCCTAAATTTATATTTTTATTTATTGTAATCTGAATAAAATTCATGCTTTTGTCTATGTTTGCAACTCTTCCGATCAAGGTACCTCTATTGTTTGGTCTGTTATAACTCATCATTTCATTGCCTCTAATGTGTTCAAGATAAGCATGACTAAACCCTCGGCTAAAAGAAGAACTTAAGATGTCTTTTGCCTCATCAAAATCTTTATTTGAAATCGACTCTCAGTTGTTACTATACAGCATATCAATAAAACGTCTGTACTCAGAAACAACAGAATATACATATTCTGCAGACTTCATTCTGCCTTCAATCTTAAGAGAGTCTATTTGTGCATCTTGCATTTTATTTAAAATATCAATGGAACACAGGTCTTTTGTAGAAAGTAAAAATTCTGAATTTTTATTTTTGTTGTTTTTTTTATTCTTGTCACTAGACAAACTATAAGGCAATCTACAAGCTTGAGCACATCTGCCTCTATTTGCAGATCTTCCTCCTATAATAGAAGACATCAAACATTGACCGCTGTAGCTTACACAAATTGCACCATGTCCAAAAACTTCAATTTCTACATTATATTTGTGAGCAAATTCGCAAATATCTAAAATTTCATCTATAGACAACTCTCTACTCAAAGTTATACGCTTAGCTCCTAGATTTACACAAAACTCCACTCCAGAAATATTATGGACATTCATTTGAGTAGAAACATGTAGACTCACATTTTTATATTTATTTATAACATGAGTTTTTAAGTATGCAAAAAGTCCTATATCTTGAACTATAAAAGCATCAATGCCAAACTTAGCAGCACTAAGGGCAAGCTTAGATACTTGACTAAATTCGTTATTAAAAATAATAATATTAAGTGTTAGATATACTTTAACGCCCCTTAAATGAGCGTAATCTATAGCATCCTTTAAATTATCAAGATTAAAGTTGTCAGCTCCTCGTCTTGCATTAAAATTACTAGCTCCTAAATATACCGCATCAGCACCACCCCCAACAG
>CAVGFB010000086.1:0-4232 GCA_963628375.1 Gorillivita sp. (SeqCode) | reverse complement strand
CAGCATTAGGACGTCCAACAAAGGTAATAAATCCAGATTTGAAATCTTTAAAGTTTAAATCTTTACTGGACGTTTGCTCACTCATTTAAAAGATTGTCTTCCAGATCTTCCATTGCTTTAGCTTGAATATCTTGCTTGTGATCATATCCACACAAATGAAGACACCCATGAACTACTAAAAGCTTAAGTTCACTGTCAATAGAAGTATTTAAATTATTTGCATTCTTTTTTGCAATATCAGGGCATATATATATCTCACCTATGCAAATTTTATCTTGACTTTTAAATTTGGAATTAAAAATAATGTCATAAACACTTTTAGAATCATTATAAGAGAAACTTAAAACATCAGTTGGTTTATCTATTTTTCTATACTCTAAGTTTAATCTATGTATGGTTTTAGTATCAGTAAAAATGATATTAACTTCTATAATTTGTTTAGAATCGATAAGTAAGTTATTGCTGTTATATTTAAACTTTCGCTCTAGAACAAATTTTGCAAGTGCATCTAAATTTAGATATTTATATGACTCTATATTGTGAAGTTCAACACTAAACATCTATTCAAGCAAGCTTTTTGCCCCAGCAATAATTTTATCTAAATTTGATATAGCTTTTGTTTTATCGGTATCAAACCCCATGCAATAAGCTTTAATTTTTGGTTCTGTACCAGAAGGTCTAATTATCAATTTATTATTATTTTCTAATTGAAATTCTAATACATTGCTTTTTGGAAGTAATCTGTGAGGCTTATCTTTTCTATTTCCTACTACTCTCATTTCTACATCTTGAGTGTAATCAAGAATTTTTAAAATCTTTATATCATTAATGCAAGTTAAAGAATTGTTTCTTAAATTTGTCATAATTTTTGACATTTTATCTTGACCGTCAAGACCTGGATATTGAAAATTTAGGGTATCATTTTTATAATAACCTAACTTTTTGTATAACTTTTCTAATACATCTACAAGATCAAGACCATGAGATTTATACATTGCTGCCATTTGGCAAACAATTAGAGATGCACTAATACCGTCTTTGTCTCTAACGTGTTTACCACACATGTACCCCACACTCTCCTCAAAACCAAAGATAAATCTATCAGATTGATCTAAAGCTTCAAGCTCAGCTAGCTCTCCACCAATATTTTTAAAACCTGTAAGAACACGTCTAAGCTCAATATTATGATACTTAGAGACGAGCTCTGTCATATCTGTTGTTACAATTGTTGTTACAATAACTTTATCATCTAGTGAAATACTTTTTTTCTTTAGGCATTCACACATGTAATTCATGATAAGTACGCCAACTTCATTACCAGTTAGATTAATATAATCACCATCATGTTTAACAACTACACCTAATCTGTCTGCGTCAGGATCAGTTGCAATAAAAATATCACAGTCGTTTTCTTTTGCATATTTTATACCAAGCTCAAGAGCTGGTGGCATTTCTGGATTAGGATAACTAGCTGTAGGAAAGCTGCCATCAGGATAGATTTGCTCTTTAACTAGAGTTATGTTTTCAAAACCATTTTGTTTAAGAGTTTTGCTTACCTCTGGATATCCAACACCATGTAGCGCACTATATGCAACTTTTAAATTTTTTGCATCATTTTTTGCTTGTATATCAATACTATCAACAAAAGAGCACTCACAACAAGCATTTATAAACGCTTGCCTTATACTTTCATCATTAGATTTAGCATATCCTGATTCTAGTGCGTCTTTATAATCATATTTTTTTATTTCGTCAAAAATATCAATATTTTCAATTTCTGTTGATATCTCATCTGCAACTTCACCTGAAATTTGACAACCATCTGGTCCATACACTTTATATCCATTATAATCAGATGGATTATGACTTGCAGTTACACAAATTCCAGCACTGCATTTTAAATATCTTACACTAAATGACAAACAAGGAGTTGATTCAACGTCTTCAAAAAAATAAGTAGTAATATTGTTTGCACATAAAACTCCAACAACAACTTTAACAAACTCCTGTCCATGATGTCTTGAATCTCTTGCAATTACCACAGATGGATTTTTATAATTTTTATTTAAGTAATTAGCAAGACCTTGAGTAGCTTGAGCAACAGTATGTATATTCATACCATTTGTACCTGGTCTCATAAAACCTCGAAGACCTGCAGTACCAAACTTTAAAACTGCTCCAAAAGCTTCCTTTTTTTCAGCTTCATTCATATTTTTTAGATCCTCTTGCATAGAGGAATCAGCACGCTCTACTCATAAATTATATAAATTGTCTATATTTGTCATGCTACTCCTTAATATTTAAACAATTAAATACTACTTTTTATCATCGCCCTTTTTAATTGGACGCTTTATCTTTTTTTGTTTTTTAGGCTTATTAGTCTTTTTATTTGGCTCATTAAAGCCTAATTGTTTTATTGCTTTTTGCTCATTAGCAGCCTTTATGGCAGCACTTACAGCACTTGATTCTTCATTGTGAGCTTCTTTTTCATTTGAATTTTCAACGTCTGCATGTGCACTAACAGGCATAGAGTTACTTAAACCTAATTTTAGTGCAAGTTTTGGAGGAATAAATGCAAATATACCAACATTATCCCCTAGTCTTCTTGCCAGTTTATAGTTCTTAGGCTCTCTGGTCTTTCATCATGAATATAGAGGACATGCAATAGCAATTGAAGAATAAGCACCACAAACAAGTCCAATACTCATTGCAAATGCAAAATCTTGCAGAGTTTGACCGCCAAAGAAAAGCATGCAAACAACAGGTATAAGAGAAGTTAGCGTTGTATTTACAGAACGCATAAATACTTGATTGATGCTGTGGTTTGTTACAGTTAAAAAGGTGCAACGTTCAAGACCCTCGTTCATGTTGTCATTAATTCTATGGAACACTACAACGGTATCATACAGAGAATAACCTAAAATAGTAAGTAGAGCTGCAATTGTATTAGGAGATATTTCTCTACCTACAAGGGCATATACTCCAACAACTAAGATCATATCATGAATTAATGATACAACAGCAATAACACCCATCTTAAATTCAAATCTAATTGCAATATATATAATTATTAAAATTAAAGATAAGAAAAACGCCAAAAGCGATGATTGTATAACGCTTGTTCCTCAATCAGCTCCAATTGTTGTTACTTCAAAGTTTTCTGTGGTTCAACCAAATTTGTCAGCTACAGTCTTAGCACGTTCTGTTGCTGTCTCTGAGGATGTTGTAGTAGTTCTAACTAAAAGTCCATCTTGACCATCGGTATTTGTAGTCTGAATTACAGCATCAGGCTCATCTACTTCCCTAAAAGCATCTCTTAGCTGATCTATAGTAGCATCACCTACCTCATGGAATGTAACAGATGTACCGCCAACAAATTCAATTGAATAATTAAGTCCTCTTACTCCAATAACTAAAAAGCACAAAACCATAGCAACAGCAGCCGCACTTAAAAATATCTTTCTATACTTCATAAAGTTTATGTCTATCTTTATAAAGCGCCCCTTTAGTTTTTTAGCTGTTTTAAAGATCAATGATTTGTTTTCTTCAGAATCTATGCTGTCAACTAACTTTTCAACTCCCCCACGATATCTAATTGAATCATCAATATCCCAAAACTTAGGATGTTTTGCCATAATCTTAGGTGCCAATAATCTAATTAGTGGAGCTTTAAATATAAGCATCATTACAATATCACACATAATACCAATAGCTAGAGTTAGACCAAACCCTTTAACGGTGGCTGTAGCTACAAAAAAGAGAGTTAAAGCAGAAACAAGAGTTACACTGTCAGCGTCAATTGAAGTCATAATCGCGTGTTTTACACCACTTTTACTTGATTGTTTAACAGTTCTTCCCATTCTAATTTCTTCTCTAAAGCGTTCGAGAGTTAGAACAGAAGAATCAGCAGCCATACCTATAGTTAATACTATACCTGCAATTCCAGCAAGAGATAAGCTAAAGAATCCTAGTTGAGACAAAAGACCTAAAATACCTAAATACATGGTTGCAAATACAACCATAGCAGCAGCTGTAATTATACCTAGGCCTTTGTAGAAGAACAACAAGTACAACATAACAATAGCAATTCCTACAAGTGCAACAATAACACCACTGTTAAGCGCGTCTTGACCAAGTGTAGGTCCTACTACCTGTGATTGTTCAAAACTAAAATTAACAGGCAATGATCCAGACTCTAGTACCGTTTGCATAGATTTTGCACCTTCTAGATC
>CAVGFB010000085.1:0-3251 GCA_963628375.1 Gorillivita sp. (SeqCode) | reverse complement strand
GAGTTTCTGCAATGACTATACAGTCAACGAAATCGGTTTTAACTCGGGATGAGCCTTTGAATTTGCGCATGGCATTTGTGCGAATTGGGTTGATGACAACTGTGTCATAACCTGCGTCGTGTAGGTAACAAAACAGTGCTAACCAGTAGTGACCTGTGGCCTCCATACCCACTTGTACATCCTCTTTTGTTTCTGCTAGCCCCTCAAGATAAGCAACGCATTTTTCGAAGCCTAAAGATGTGTTGCTAAATTTCATGCTTTTAGCAACCTTTTGTCCGCGTGCGTCTACAGCACCAATAACGTGATTGTTTTTTGCGATATCGATTCCAGCAAAAATCATAATCCCGCCTTTCAAAACATGGCAGGCACCTGCATACCAAACAGGCTCGCATTCTCCTAAAAGAGACAAGGGGTAACCTTACGCTATGGTTCCACCATCCAGCTAATCCGCGAACGTCCTTATTTGGCGCAGGTTGTCAGACTCTGTCACGAGATCAGTGTCTCAGAGAGTGCGTCGACATACCTGCACAGCCAATAAACACATCACATTTTAACTACTTGGCTTGAGTAATCAAAATGTGATGTGTTTAGTGTAGGAGAGAGAGAGGTAATTGAAAGGTTTAACGAATTAGAATTTAGTTCTTTTAAATTGAAGGATTTGTTCAATAAACAAACAATGAAAGGGTATCCGAAGAAGAAGGAAAATTTGCAACCCGAGGAAACCGGATATTATGTTTATGGGCAGAATATTAGAAGACAATACGAATATAAAATTCTTATGGATGAGGTTTACCTTCACAAAGTAGATTCCTCGCATCCAATATTAGCGTACACCTCCAGCGTTGGGGAAATAGGAATAATCACAGAAAGTTTTTATCGCAGTGGTGACAACGGTGCTTTTCAGGGTTTGTTGCCTAAGTGGAATAATGAACGACGCGATCTTCAGTTTGTGCTGGTAATTCTGAAAAAGCAATTCGAATCATTTGGCTATGCAACAAGCATGTCTAATATTATTAACTTAGAGTTTTCTCTACCTGTTCAGTCTTCTGGTGAACCAGACTGGAGCTTGATGAAGATATTTATTAGTGCAATCGAAAAAGTAGTTATCAGAGATGTTGTTAGGTATGCTGACAAGAAGATCAATGCAACAAAAGAAGTTATTAATAAATCGTAGTGTCAAAGCTTCTCCCACCTTTTAACCATTCCTACACCTTTTAATTATTCATGCCCATTCAAAAGTTATACATCATTTTTTGCAAATCAGCAAAACTTGATGTATAATCCTAAACACAAGATGTGGCTCACACAAGAGCCACTCTAGCACTCTGAAATAAGCACAAACACCAGTTTAACAACGTGTTTTAGTGCCATCTCTCAAAATTCTCATAACCCTACATATTGTATCAATTTAGGTGTCCTAATAGACCCAGCAGCAGGGAGTCATAACTTTTTGACAGAAACATACATTTGCTTGCGTGAGTTAGAACTAAAAGCATTAGAGATTTATATTGATACTTGTGGTGGAGAAAAGTATCTTGATATTAAAGATCCGATTAAGGTTAATATTTCACAATTCTATGCAATTGAGATAAATGATTTTGCTGTAGCTGTAGGTAAAACTGCTCTTTGAATAGCAGAAGAACAGATGAAGCTAAAAACTCTAGAACTTTTGAGATCCTATGAGTTTAAATTCTTTCCACTAAAGAGTATTACAAATAGCCATGTGGGAAATGCCCTAACTCTTGATTGAGAGAGTGTTTTGCCAAGTCGTTGTTGTGATTATATTATTGGGAATCCGCCTTTTGTGGGGGCTAGAAACCAATCTAAAGAACAAAAACAAGAAGTATTAAATGTTTTTAAAGGAATAAAAAATGCAGGCAATATAGATTATTGTGGTGCGTGGTATATGAAGTGTGCAAAATATATACAATGTTCTAAAACTCGTTGTGCGCTTGTTTCTACAAATAGTATATGTCAAGGGGAGCAAGTAGCTAACTTATGAAAGCCTATTTATGATATGGGTGTTCATATTGATTTTGCTCATACAACCTTTAGATGAAATTCTGAGTCAAACGATAAAGCTCATGTGTTTTGTGTTATTGTTGGGTTTTCAAAGCAGGACGTCAAAAAGCACCTTATTGTGCACAAGTCTCCAGACGATTTAAAAGGCGAGGAAGTAGAAGTTCAAAACATAAATGCTTATTTAGTTAATGCAACTAATAGCTTTATTACAAGTATTACGAAATCTTTATGTAATTCTCCATTAATGGGTATTGGTTCTCAACCTATCGATAACGGGAATTATTTGTTTAACGAAGAAGAAATGTTTAAATTTTTATTAACAGAGCCAAAAGCAAAAAAATTTTTTCATCCATGAATTGGCTCGAATGAACTAATGAATGGAATAAAAAGATACGTTCTTTGACTTGGAGATTGCAAATCTGATGAGCTGAGAAATCTGCCACAATGCTATCAACGTGTCTTAAAAGTTAAGAATTATAGATTACAGTCAAAACGTAAACAAACTCTAAAAGCTGCTAAAAGGCCTCAACATTTTGGAACAGAAATAATTTCTAATTCTAATTCAATAATTGTCCCAGAAACATCTTCAGAACGACGTAAATTAATTCCTATGAGATTTGTAAACAAGGAGATATTCTGCAGTAATGCAGTGCGTCTAATACTCGATGCAAAAATTTACCACTTTGGTGTATTACAATCAACTATACATAATGCCTGAGTCCGTGTTGTTGGGGGTCGTTTAAAAAGTGATTACCGTTATTCAAAGGATTTGGTATATAACAACTTCATATGACCAGGTGTTACAAAAGAAACAATAGATAAACCAGTTGAGGAGTGTGTGAGTCTTGAGTCAAGAGAAAAAATTGAGCACTTTGCACAAGAAGTACTAGATGCTAGAGACTATTACACCGAGCGTGAGGCAAAAATGGGTGGGCATTTGTGCTTAGCAGATTTATACGATCCTAAAAATGAAGATATTTACCCTAAGTTAATAGATGCTCACAACAAACTAGATAAGGCAGTTGAGCGTGCATATGGTGTTGAGTTTAATGGTAATGAAGAATTGATAGTTTCTCATTTGTTTGAACTTTATAAATCAATTGTTGAGGAATAAAATTATAAAAACTGTATCTCAACATTGGTTTTTTATGATGGTTACAAATTTTTATGTATCTGATTTATTATTTTTTTGTGCACACAAACCAAAAGCTAAAATACCAGGTACTGAC
>CAVGFB010000084.1:0-5649 GCA_963628375.1 Gorillivita sp. (SeqCode) | reverse complement strand
GATTAAATACAATGATAGCGTAAAGTAAAAAACATCATTACCAAACGCACCAAATGTATAAGCAATTTTTGAATGAAGTGGCATTTTCTCATTCAGTGCTACATCTAGCTTTTCTTGATCTTGGGATTTGTTTTTTGTTGTTGACATATTAACTCCTTTCATAAAGTTACATAAATTCTAAAAAACCCAATTTACAGATTAAACATTTTAACACACATTAAAAAAACCTTAACTTTTTATTAAAAAAAATAAATATATGATTAAATTTTTTTATTTAATTATTTAATACTCAATTAGGCATATCAAAAAGTAGTTTTGACCATAAATTATCTAGATTAGCAGACTTTAGAGTATCTTTAGCATTTAGACAAAATTCTTTTGCTTTATTCTGTGCGTATTTAATTGCACCACATTTATTAATTAATTGTAAAGCCTCAAAAAGTTGCTCTGATGAGTTATTTTTTTTCTTCAAAATTTTCTTTAGCTTTAGAGAATCTTCACTACATAAATGATTTATAGCATAGGTAGTAATTAGTGTAATCTTGCCCTCTTTTATGTCGCTTAAATAGTCTTTATCGTAAACATTTTTATCTAAATTGGCTATATCATCCATAATTTGAAAGGCAAGTCCTAGATATATACCAAAACTTTTTAAAGAATTTATTGTTTCTTGAGTTGAGTTAGTGCAAATAGCGCCGATTATACAAGGAGCTACAAATGAATAAAAGGCAGTTTTATTTTTTGCCATAAATATATATTCTTCCTCTGTAAAGTTTAAGTGTTTCTGTTTAGAAAAACTAATATCTAAAACTTGACCTTGACAAGTTACAAGTTGCATATTGTTTAACTCATATAAAATTTTGCTCTTAATTAAATTGTTTTTACAGTACTTGTGAATGATGTAGTTAGAAATACCTATAAAATAATTACCACAATAAAGAGCAATTGGAATACCGTAAGTAACATGCAAACATTCTACTCCACGACGTAGTTTTGCCTCATCAGCAATATCATCATGAATGAGAGCAGAATTTTGAAACAACTCAATACTTAGGGCAATTGGAACAATTTCATCAATTTTACTACTGTCTCCTCCACATGACAAATAGCTCAATAAACAGGTTAAAGGTCTTTGCATTTTACCTGTGTTTTCACAAAACTTAACAATATTGTCAAAAAGGAATTTATGAATGTATTTATTTTTAATAAGTTTTTGATTATCTTCAGAAGAATAATTAGAAAAAATATTATCGTTTTGTTTGCTTATATCAAAAAGTGCTCCTTTAAGCACTTCTTGAAAATCGCATTTTATATCTTTTTTATAGAAATCTAAAAAATTTTGAAAACTTTTAAAATTATTGTTGTTGTTAATATTCACAATAATTTAAAAATTTAAACACGAACATGAACTTTATGTTTAACACCCTTTGTAAATTCTACCTTACCGTCACACATAGCAAAAAGCGTATCGTCTTTGCCTCTACCTACATTATCTCCTGGATGTATATGTGTTCCATTTTGTCTAACAATGATGTTTCCTGCTTTTACCTTTTGTCCACCAAATATTTTAGTGCCCAGTCTTTGAGCATTAGAATCTCTACCGTTTCTTGATGAGCCTAAACCTTTTTTATGTGCCATAACTTCTCCTAACTATAAAATGAATTATTTAGTTTCTTTTTTTACTTTTTTATCAATTTTTTTTGTATCTTTTTTTGTCTTGCTAACTTCTTTTTTGTTTTTAGTCTCTTTAGTTGTTTTGTTTATTTTTTTTGCTTCAACTTTTGGAGCTTTATTGTCTTTTTTTGTGTTCTTTTTTTCAACTTTTTTTTGAAATTTTTTATCTCCTATTTGAACAATTTTTATTTTAGTAACTTGCTGTCTGTGACCATTTTTTACTTTATAATTTTTACGACGTTTAAATTTAAAAACTACAACTTTCTTTGATTTTTTTTGCTCTACTATTTCCCCAACAACTACTGTTTTTTTAGCACTATTAGGATCAGCGTCAATTTTTGCTCCATCAATAACACAAATAGGCTCAAACTTAACTTTATCCCCTGCACTGCCCTCAAGCTTCTCAACTTCAAGAATGCTTCCTAATTCAACATTGTATTGTTTTGAACCAGTTTTAATTGTTGCTTTCATATTCTCTCCTTATTAATAATGCAAAACAATTATTATAAATTTTACAATTTCTGCAAAAAAGTTTGCTAATTTTACCAATCATTATAGTGTTAGTCAAGAATTATTTAATAAAAGAAATATTTTTATTTACGTGATTATATTAGAATAATAAAAACTTTTAAACAAAAGTCAAGAGGTGTTAATGAAAATAGATACAGAAACCCTAAACCAATCAATTAAAGATTATCTTATTAAAAAATGACCATATATAAAATCCGATATTGGCAGTTTAGTTAAGATTCCAAGTTATATTTCAAACTACAACAAAGATATGACAGATAAATATCCCATGGGAGAAGAAACTGCTATGGCACTAATTAAAACGCTTGAAATTGCAAAAAAATTAAATTTTAATACTAAAAATTATAAAAACATACTTGGTATTGCCGATATAGACGGAAAAAGCTCTATTCAACTAGGTTTTTTAAGCCACCTTGACGTTGTTCCTGCTGGAAATGGATGAAATTTCAAGCCTTTTGAATTAACAGAGCATAATGGCTATCTTATTGGTAGAGGTGTTCTAGATGATAAAGGTCCGACAATACTGATGTTATATGCAATTGATTTTGTAAATTCCTTATACAAAAAAAATAATGAGTATCTACCCTATTCTATTAGGTATATTTTTGGCACTGATGAAGAAACAGGGATGAATGATGTAGAAATTTATAAAAAGAATTTTAACACCCCAAAAATGACACTAATTCCAGACTCTGATTTTACAATAGTTTATGGTGAAAAGGGTGTATTACGTTTAAAAATTACAAGTCCTAATTTAGGGGACGACAATAAAATTAAATACATTTATGCAGGTGTTGCCAATAATACAGTTGCAGGATCTGCAAGGGCTATAATTCAGCTGGAAAATGGTCAAGAAATAACTACTAAATTCTCAAAATTGAGACATGTAATTTCAATTGAAAAAATTGAAGCTGATCAAGTAATGATTAAGGCAAAAGGTAGAAGCACGCACGCATTTGACCCGTACAAAGGCATTGACGCTATTGGAATATTAATAAAATTCTTAAATGAATGTAATATCGGTAATGCACGAGAACAAAAATTTTTAAAATTCTTAGAAAAAATAACATGCAATGCAGATGGCAGTGGTATCGGAATAAAAACCTATGATAAACACTTAAAAGATCTTACAATAACGGCAACAAAAATAAGAATGTGTGGAAATAAACTAGTAATGAATCTAGATTCTAGAGTACCACTTAATATAACTGCTGAAAAAATCCAAGAAATTATAAAAAGTAAAGCTCCTGAAGGAAGCTTAATTGAAATAATTTCTAACTCAAAACCATTTGTTATAAATCCAAAATCAAAGATAATCAAGACAATTTCTAAATCATATATTGAGGCTACAGATGATATAGCACGCTTAACTACTAGTGGTGGGTCAACATATGCAAAGAAATTGAAAAATTCTATAGTTTTTGGACCTGAAATGCCATGAATACCAAAACCTGCATTTATTGGCGAGATTCACGGGCCTGATGAGGGTGAATCTATCGCAAACATGAAACGAACCTTTAAAATATTTGTTTTTGCAATATTGGCAATAATGAAACTTGATTTAAATTCAAGTGATTTGTTTTTATAGATTGTATAATATCTTAATTTGTATGGTCGCTTAGCTCAGCGGGAGAGCATTGCCTTCACACGGCAAGGGTCGCCAGTTCAATCCTGGCAGCGACCACCATTTATAGTAACATTGTTTAATTTGTTGTTTTACTTGGCTTTTTATTTTTTCAATAATCTCAAAGGTAATAAACAGGAACACCAGATAAGGTAACAACTATAGCTAGAATTGTTCCCACCTGTCCTACCTGAATTACTGTAGATACCATACAAACGCAAATAAAAATAATACAAAAGATAGGCAGAGCATCTCCAAAAGGAGCTTTATATGTTGGTTTGTAGTCTTTTTTATTTTTTAACAATAACATACAAACAAAGGCACCAAGATGCTTAAACAATATCACAATTGTGTAATAGTTCAATATTGAGCTTAAATCTGACACAAACATCAAAGCAATGCTAACAATACAATGAAATGCTATAGCAAACGATGGCGTTGTGTACTTTTCACTAACTCGCCCGAATATCTCAAAAAAATAACCATCACGCGCCATGGCATACTCAATTCTTGGTTGATACATCATACAAGATGACAGTGCACCAGTTATAACTATACAGGCAACTACTGCAACTATATACTTAGCACTAGAGCCAATTAACGGAAATTTAGAAGCCAAAAGAGATATTGGAGCAGAAGAGCTTGTAATTTCGTCAATAGATAGAATTCCACATGTGACACAAGTTAAAGATACGTATAAAACTAAAATAATAATTGAAGCTAAAATTAAGCCACCTGGTAAATTACGCTTTGGATTTTTTATCTCTCCAGAGACATAACAGGGAGAATATAGGCCATCAAATGCAAAAAAAGCTACAGATATTGCAGCAAACATAGGGAACGCAGCACCAAGAGGGCCTAAATTACTAAAATCGCTATTTGTGTTTTGAGAGCTGTCAAAAATAAGCTCTGGTTTTATAAAAAAAACACCAATCAATATAATTAAAATAAATGGAATAATTTTAAAAGCTGTTAAAAATGTTTGAAGCTTATCCCCTCCCTCAACACTGCGAATATGCATAATACTTATAAAGATAATTACACCTACAGCAATAAATTTTAATAACAAATTATTCAAAGGAAAGAGAATAGACAAATAATTAACTAATGCAAGCCCCATCATGGAAATCGTGGGTACATCTGTTGCAAAAAGCGAGATTCAGCCACTCAGAAAAGCAAAACATTTTAAGTTAGCTTTTTTAAAGTAAACATAGTGTCCTCCGTCTTCAGGGTAAGCACTGGATAATTGTGCATAACAAAGTGATGATGGAATTTGAAATAAAGAACAAATTGCTAGTGCAAGGATCAAAAAAAGCGAGCTACCTGCATGTGCAGCAACATCTCCTATGGTTGTAAATATCCCTGCTCCAACAGCAGAACCAACCGCAAGAGAAGTTACAGATATTAATCCTAGTTTTCGTTTAAGATTTTTGTTGTTTTGGTTCATAAATAAAAATTCATGCACACATAAAAGCAACAATTATAAAAGGAATAAAGTAAATAAAGTCTTTAACAATTCCAATATATGAATAATTTTGTGTAATTATCGGAATTAATATAAGTGAAATTCAACCAATTCCCAATATTCCGCCAATAGTTGATAGAGAATATACTGCCTTTTTCATAAAACCAGAAATAAATAAAATTACGCACAAAACTAGACTTAAAATACCTCCAATTGTAGTAATAGACAATGAAACAAAAAGTCATGGGTCTTGAAGCTTTTCATTGATTTGTTGATTTAACTCATCAATCTTGCTGTTAGCGGACTCTTTTGTAGAATCAAGATTTGATTGAGCGTCCTTTACCTCAGACATCTC
>CAVGFB010000083.1:0-11072 GCA_963628375.1 Gorillivita sp. (SeqCode) | reverse complement strand
AATATATACACCACACTTTCAAATGAGACAACTATAGAAGATGTAAGAGGAAAAATTGTTCTTGGCAGTACTTTTATGCAAGCTCCTGGAGGAGACAGCCCATATAATAGATGAAGTGGTAGCGTTGATCAAAAGCTAGCTGATCTTGATTATGTTTTTAAAAATGCTCCATATACAAATAAAACTGATAATTCAAAAATAGAACAAAAGATAATTTATACAAATTTATCATGAAGCATTCAACATTTATTAAAAGACCCTAGATATTATGCTCAAACAATACATAATAAATTTTTTAGTGACAGCATTAATCCATTTGTTAAATATCAGCATCAAACTGCACGTAACAAATTTAAGGCCTTTGGTGTAATACTTTATGATTTTCCAAGTAAGAGCTTAATTAATAACACAATACAAGCAAATAATTGGGCAAAGAAATAAAAAAATTTATCTGTAATAGGAGCAATCATGAAACAACATGTAAAAAATAAAGTTAATTTTTTGAATCCAGTATTGAAGGGTTTTTTTGCTTTTATATTAGCTTTTCTATTAATATATTTTTTAATTCCAGATGAAAAAGCATACACAAACACGTCTAACAATTGAATGTCAAATATTGATTCTAATGTAAAAGTATCTCAGCTTACAATACCAGGAACACATGATTCTTCAGCGTTTTGCTTATACGGATCTATGAGCGATTTCGCACAATGTCAAGATATGTCTTTTGAAGAGCAACTTGATTCTGGTCTTCGTGCTTTTGATTTGAGATATGGCTATGATAATGGAAAGTTCTGCCTATATCATGGATCTACATGACCATTTATATATAAGTGTCATGAAAAATATAAAGAGCATTGATATGATCTTCGTAACAAAGAACTACAATTATGCAACGTACTTGAAAAATTCAATAATTACCTAAAGTCACACCCAAAAGAGTTTGTTCTTATTAGCGTTAAAAGAGAAAACGGCGATTCTGGAGATGCTGTAAACAAAGCTTTAGATAAAATATATAAGCAATATAACATATACACCACACTTTCAAATGAAACAACACTACAAGATGTAAGAGGAAGAATTGTTCTTGGAAATAGTTTTATGTCGGTTCCTGGCGATAGTCCATATAACAGATGACAAGGCAGCGTTGATCAAAAGTTAGCTGATCTTGATTATTGTTTTAAAAATGCACCTTACACAAATAAATCTGATACTTCAAAAATAGAACAAAAAATTATCAAAACTAACCTAGCATGAAACAAAAATAATATTTTAAAAGGACCTAAATATTACGCTGAAAAAATTCATAACAAATTTTTTAGCAACAACGATAACCCATTTATTAAATACCAAGATCAAGCTTCAAGTGGTAAATATAGGGCATATGGTGTAATATTTTATGACTTTCCAAGTAAGAGCTTAATTAATAACACAATACAAGCAAATAATTGAGCAATGAAATAAAATATTATTAATAACTAAAAGAGTATCCTAACATGTAAAAATGTTAGAATTATCTTATGAAAATTAGACGTAAATCAAGGCAAACAAGTCCTAATTTTTTAAGAATAGTACTTTTAGCTTCATTCACAACCATATTTGTACTTATTACTACATCTTGCATATTCTTAGTTCTTAAAGCAAATGCGATTGAACAAAGTATGCCTAATGTTACAGATAAGTCTCTTTTTAGCTATTCGAAAAATTCTAAAATATATGCTAATGATGGAAAAACTGTATTAGCAGAGTTTCAAATTGAAAACAGAAAGCCACTAGACTCATTAAATTTAATTAGTCCTTATGTAGTTAACGGAACAATTAATACAGAAGATGCTAGATTCTATGAACATAAAGGCGTTGACTATATAGGAATTTTTAGGGCTGCAGGTGCAATTCTAACTGGGAACAATCTGCAAGGCGGTTCTACTATAACAATGCAATTAATCAGAAACACAATTCTTACAGATACAGCACAACAAATATCAATAGAAAGAAAGCTCACAGAGATTATGTTAGCTACAAAAATGGAAGAAACTTACTCTAAAGATGAAATATTGCTCATGTATTTAAATACAATAAATTACGGTGATGGATGCTATGGAATAAAAACAGCAGCCCAGCATTATTTTAACAAAGACCCAATTGATCTTAATTTGGAACAAGCTGCAACGTTGATAGGAATTCCTCAAGCTCCTTCAAATCTGTCCCCTACTGTAAACAAGTCTGCATGTAAAAATAGAAGAGATACTGTCCTTTTACGTATGCTTAATGAAAATACTATTACTCAAGAACAATATACAAATGCTATTTCACAAGATTTAGTCTTAAATATCACAAATGCAAACTACAACAATGATTATAAATATCCATATTTTACATCCTATGTACGAAACCTACTTATGGAAAAATTCACGCCCTCCGAAATCTTTAAAGGAGATCTACGTGTTACAACAACGCTAAATGTAGAACATCAGGATGCACTAGAGCAAGGATGTGCAGCTCAAAATAAAAAATTAGAAAAGGGCGCTGAGAGTGTAGCGGTTTGTGTGGATCCGTCTAATGGGTATATAACTGGTATGGTAGGTGGATCAGATTACAATCAAAACAACTTTAATATTGCAACTCAAAAAGGCAGACCATGTGGTTCTTCATTTAAAACTTTTACTCTTATGAGCGCTATTTCTCAGGGTATTGATCCATTTAATACATATATTGATTGTTCTGGTCCTTTAACAATTAATGGAAACAAAATAAATAACTTTGATTATGGAAGCTACGGAAAACAAACCATTCAAAACGCTATAGCTAGGTCTTTGAATACAGGACTTGTAAGATTGCAGCAAAAATGTGGAACAAATAATGTAATTGATATGGCACAAACTTTAGGAATCAAAAAAGCATCTCTGCCATCAGTATCTACTTTAACCTTAGGAGTAGCTGATGTGACACCGCTTGAAATGGCTAGTGCTTATGCAACTATAGCTAACGGAGGAACTTATTACAATCCTTGTGCAATTACAAAAATAGAAAACTCAAAAGGAGATACAATATACGATTATTCTCAAGAATCAGATAGCTCAGGAGAACAGGTAGTAGATAATAGAATATGTGGAGCTGCTACAAAAGTCCTTGAAACTGTTTTTACAAAAGGAACAGCCTCAACTGCACAAATTGCTTCAGGTCAACCAGTTGCAGGCAAGACTGGTACATCTGAAGATTACCGTGATCACACTCTAATAGGATATACGCCAAACCTAGTTTTAGCTACATGAATTGGCAAACGAGACTACACTCCAACTTCTAGTTATGCTGGATGCAACAACTTGTTTAAAACAATTATGGATAAAATATATTCAGGAAAACAAATTATAAATTTCCCAGATGTAGAGGATCCAGATTACAAAAAAACTACACAAAATAATTCTTTTGATTCAAAAATACAAAATATTGATGCTTCGCAAGTTCCAAATGTCGAGGGCATGAATGTAGAAGATGCAAAATCTTTGCTTTCAAATTATAACTTAGTTGTATATTCAACGAATTCTTCAAGCTACGCTAAAAATGTTGTTATAAGTCAAAGTATACAAAGTGATAGAATAGTTTTATATGTTAACAAAGGATAAGAAATGGCTAAAAAAGAAAAAGTAAATTATTATGATTGTTTTATTGAACAAGCTGATTATGCTGTTAAACAAACTGAGCTATTAATTGATGTTATTAAAAAATTTACAACATCTGAAGAACTAAAAACACAGATCTACAAAGCTCATGAAATCGAAACTGCAGCTGATGTTGTAAATCATCGTGTTCAGCGTGTTGTCATGCTTGATTTTATCACTCCTTTTGATAGAGATGACATAATAGAACTAGCTCACGTTCTAGATAATATAAACGACAAAATTGAGGGCGTTATACAGCTTTTTTACATGTATGATGTACACGAAATGGCACCAAATGTTCTAAATTTTGCCAAAATAATAAATAAAGAATGCAGGACTCTTCATTTGCTTATGACAAAATTTAAGAATTTTAAAAAAAATGTAAAAGAAATATATGAGCTAATAGTTAGGGTAAATTCGTTTGAAGAGGAAGCAGACAAGCTATATATTGAAGTAATCCGTAATTTATATGTAAATTTTAAAGCATCCCCTATGAAGGTATTAATTTGAACTAGAATCTTTGATAGGCTTGAAGCGTGTTGCGATGTTTGTGAACATGCAGCTGATACTGTAAATGATGTTGTGTTACAAAATTCCTAATAAACAATAAATTATTTTATAACTCTGCCTCTAAGAATTATATTTCTAATTTTAAGATCTTTATCTATTAGCAAAATATTAGCTTTCTTTCCTACTTCAATACTGCCATAAGATCTCTCAACTCCAATTGCTCGAGCTGGATTAATTGTACAAGCCATAACAGCTAAATTTAGAGGAACTTTAGCACACCTAACTGCATATTTAAAGCAATCGTATAAATTAGAAACACTACCTGCGATTGTATTTGTATCATCCTTTAAAGTAGCAATATTATTCATTTTTATAATATCTAATCCACCTAGCCTATACTGGCCATCAGGCATTCCTGTTGCCTCTGAACTATCTGAAATCATAACAATACTATTTTTATCTATTAATCTAAAAGCAAACCTTATCATAGGCGAATCAATATGATGTCCGTCACATATAAGTTCTGTATGAACGCAACCAGGATCGTTTAAAGATGCTTCAGAAAAGCTAATTATAGGACCAGGAGACCTGTGTGTAATTTGAGGCATTGCGTTAAACATATGTGTGAGGTGTTTAGCTCCAAGCTTAATTGCATTGTTAGTTTGCTTGTATGTTGCATTCGTGTGAGCAACCGATATAGTATATTTATCACACGCTTTTTGTATAAAATCATCTGCTCCCTCAACTTCAGGGCTTATACAAACAATTTTTATCAAACCACCACTTGCCTCATCAAGCCTTTTTAACATATCAAAGTCAGGTACATGAACATACTTAGGATTTTGTGCTCCTAATCTATACTTTGACAAAAAAGGTCCTTCTAAATTAATGCCTAACAAATCAGCACACTTATATTCTTTTGTGTAATTTTTATAAGAATTTAGAGAATACATAGCTTTTGTGAGCTTATCCTCACTTAAAGTCATAGTTGCTGGACATACTCCTAAAATACCGCAGCTAGCTTCATATTTTGCAATTTCTAAAACATCACTAGCGTTTCCATCAGAAACATCTCGCCCAACCGCACCATGAAAATGAAGATCAATAAACCCAGGAATAGCATACAAGTCAGTACAATCTATAACATCTTGATTAAATAAATATTTGCTTGTATCATCAAAATCAAGACAAGATATATCTTGCTCTTCAATAGATATACTTCCCTTTTTGAAATCAAAATCATTGGTAAAAATATTTGCATTCTTTAATAACATAATTTAATCTTTTTGTTTAAGTTCTTGCTTTTGTTCAGCTTCCAACTTGTCATTCATCGCATCAATAAATGCATCATATACAAACTGTACAGTAACTCCAATAATGATCTGTACTTCACTTTTGCCTAATTTAACTACTCCAGTAGCACCTGCATCTTTACACAATTGCTCGTTTACCTTCTCGGAATCCGCAACAGATAATCTAAGCCTTGTAATACAATGATCAGCCCGCTTAATATTTTCTTTTCCTCCACAAGCTTTTAGGATCTCTTGACCCATAAGATTATATTTTTCAGATTTAGTAACATTTGAATTCTTTTTATTTTTATCAAAAGAACCAACTGGCTCTTTACTGCCAGGAATTTCAAATTTGAAAAATTTTAAATATAAACTAAAAACTAAATAAAATGTAATAAATGCTAATACTCCTAAAACAATCAGTAATCACTGATTTTGTGCAGCTGGCAGACTGCAAGAAAAGATAAAATCTATCAGTCCAGCACCAAAACTAAAACCTGCTCTAAAGTTTACATAATACGCTATTACTGAAAAAATTCCAAACAATATGGAATATATAACGTATAGAGGAAATGCTAGAAATACAAACAAAAAATCAAATGGTTCTGTAACTCCACTTATAAAAGCACATAACGCAACTGACCCAAGAATTGATAGCGTTGCTTTAGGATTTTTACTATTACGAACAAAAGCAAGACAACCTCCAGCAACACCAAACATAATTGGTGGGAAATATCCAGCCATATACATACCTAAACTTCAACTAACATCATTACTTGTAAGACCTTGTCAATATTTTGTTAAATCACCTATTCCAATTGTGTCAAATCAAAATACATTGTTTAGTGCATGATGTAGACCAAAAGGAATTAACAATCTATTTAAAAATGCATAAATACCTACTCCAACGCCACCAAGTCCTAGTATGAACTTACCAAATGCAACAAGTCCATTAAAAATTACTGGCCAGATAAATAGAAATCCAAAACTAAATGCAACAGTAATTAAAGCAGACATAATCGGGACACATCTTGTCCCGCTGAAAAAAGCTAAAAATTGTGGTAACTTAACATTAGAAAATTTATTACAGCAAAACGATCCTATTAACCCTGACAAAATACCGATAAATGGGTTTTTTATAGAAGCAAAAGCTAAAGCTGAGGTCTCATCGATGTTTACAAATTTTTCTACATTTTCAGAACTTAATATAGTTGTAAATACCAATCATGAAGCAAGTGCTGCCATAGCACCTATGCCAGCGTTCTTTTTTGACATTCCGATGCCAACTCCTATTGCAAACAAAATTGCAATATTATTAATTATAGCACCACCTGCTATGTTTAAAAACAAACCTATGTCGTATATAATACCAGTTGTCTCTCCTTCATTAACACCCATACTCGAAGGTGCCATAAAGTGACCTACTCCCATTAAAATACCAGCTATTGGTAAAATAGAAACTGGCAACATCATAGATTTACCTAAACGTTGTAAAAAAGCAAACATAATTAATCCTTTCAATTAAAAGTTTTTACTTAAGAAAAACATGTAATTTTAACATAAGTAAAAAGTAATATTTAAAAAAAGTTTAATTATTTACACGATAAACATCAATAACGCCTTCAATGTCGACTAAGGACTCTAATATCTTATCTATTAGGGATAATTCTGCAACTTGCATTGTAAATTTTATTGTTGAAATATCATTTTTTTTAGTACAAGCAGAAAAATTTAAAAAATTAACTCCCATTTCACTTAACTTATTGGAAACATCCCCAACAAGCCCCAATCGGTCAATTGCATCAACACCAATCTCTACTGTATATACAACATCACTTGATGGTTCTGTATCTCACTCAACATGTATTAATCGTTCAGGATTTTTTTTCAGATCTTGTGCATTAGGACAATTTGATCTATGCACAGAAACGCCTCTGCCCCTTGTAATAAAACCTATAATATCATCACCTGGAACAGGATTGCAACATTTACTTAATCTAACTAGCACATCATCAATGCCCTTTACAACAATACCGTTACTCGTATGGGCTGATTTTTTCAATAAATGTCTAGAATTTGTCAACATCCTAGGCATTTTGCCAGTTGCCATTTTAATATTATTAAGTAAGTCTTGGGATTTATCGTCCTGACCATTATCAACCATCATTTTAAGCAACTTATTTGCAATAGACTTAACACTTTCTTTTCCAGAACCGATTTTAATTAACAGCTCGTCTTTGCTGTTAAGCTTCATATTATTTGCAAGTTCTGCAATGCTTCTATTTGCTTGAGCACTAGTTAGTCCAACGCCGTTTTTCCGCATTTCACTAACAAGCATGTCGTGACCTTTTTGTAAATCATCTTCCTTAGTGATTTTGCTAAAGTAAGAACGAATTTTTGCTCTTGCAGATGGTGTTTTAACAAAGTTTAATCAGTCTCTTGATGGAGTTGAAGATTTTTGCGTTAGGATTTCAACCCTATCTCCTGTTTTCAGTTTGTAAGTTAGAGGTACAATTTGCCCGTTAACTTTAGCACCTACACAATGAAACCCTACTTCTGTGTGAATAGAATATGCAAAATCAACAGGAGTAGAACCTAGTCTTAAGCTTTTTGCCTCCCCGTTTGGAGTAAAAACAAATACTTCATTTTGTACAAGATCAGTCTTTAGCGCTTTTAGCATTTCTTTTGAATCGTTTGTCTCATCTTGTCAATTTACCATTTCACGCATTCACGCTAACTGTTGTTCTAAATCTTTATCTTTTGACTTTGACTTTTCTTTATACCTTCAGTGAGCTGCAACACCGTATTCAGATTTTTTATGCATTTCTTCTGTTCTAATTTGAACTTCTAGCGGATGACCAGCAGGTCCTATAACAGAAGTATGAAGACTTTGATACATGTTGTGCTTTGGCATTGCAATATAATCTTTAAATCTATTTGGAATAGGACTTCAAATGTTATGTACCGCGCCTAGAGCCGTATAGCAATCTTTTATATCATCAACTATAATGCGAGCTGCAATTAAGTCATATATTTCGGAAAAATCTTTATCTTTATTTTTCATCTTGCAATATATTGAATAAAGATGTTTAGGACGACCCATAATTTTGCAGTTGACATTTAGTTTTTCCATTTCAGTTTTAATCTTATCAATAACTAAAGATAAGTACTCTTCTCTGGTTTTGCGAGTATCGGTAACCATCTTGGCAATTTGATAATATTTTTTTGGTTCAATATAATAAAAAGAGAGATCCTCTAGCTCTCACTTCATAGAATCTATTCCAAGTCTATGTGCTATAGGAGCAAAAATTTCAAGTGTTTCTTTGGATTTAAAAATTCGCCTATCTTCTCTAAGGGCATATAGGGTTCTCATATTATGGAGCCTATCAGCAAGCTTAATTACAATTGTTCTAATATCATTACTTACTGCAACAAACATTTTCCTTAAAGTTAAAGCTTGAGATTCAGTTAAGCTGTCAACTTGTATTTTTGTGATTTTTGTTACTCCCTCAACCATAAGAGCAACATCTATATTAAATTCTTGCTTTATATATTTTGTTGTAGTATCTGTATCTTCAACAGTATCATGTAGTAAAGCTGCACACAAAGTATCAACGTCCATACCAAAATCAGACAATATAATTGCTACTTCAATTGGATGTATAATGTAGGGTTCCCCTGACTTTCTTTTTACATCCTTGTGTTGTTTTTTTGCATAAAGGTATGCTTTTTTTAACTTTTGTTTGTCTGTATTATTTAAATATGGAGTACAACTAAGTAATTTTTTAAATCTAGCTTCTGGATCAAAAATCTGTTCTGGAGGTGCAACATCAACGTTATAAGTACTTTGAAAGTCATAGTCAGGGCTAGCTACTCTTGTTCTAGAAGTAATTGTATCAACAACTACTTTTGAATGTGGCTTATTCGCTTTTTTTGTGTCTGTTTTGTCTTCCATATTATTTGCTTGGAATATGAATAAATTTACGCTTCCCTACTTGAATTGTAGAATTAAATACTTCACTAGGATCGATGTTATATAATTTAGCGTCAAGTACGTTTTTGTTTATTTTAACTCCTCCACCATCAATCAATCTTCTACCTTCACTAATACTATTGATTAATTTTGCATCTAAAAGTAGTTTAGGTAAATATATTAATCCCTGATCATTAATTAAAATATCGCCATTAAATTCTGGAACTTCATCAGGTATATCATCACATTTAAAAATTTTATCAAATCGTTTTTCTGCGTTAATTGCTTCGTTTTCTGAATGATAAATCTCAACAATATTTCTAGCTAAAAATCTTTTTACTTTATTTGGATGTAGAGTATTGTTTTTTAATCCTTCTTCAATTTCTTCAATTTTATCAACATCAACACTTGATGCAAGTCTAAAATATCTTGGCATTAATTCATCTGGTATAGACATTACTTTTCCAAATTGCTCGTCGGCACTCTCTGATACGCCAATATAATTACCATAACTTTTACTCATTTTTTGATGACCGTCTGTGCCCTCAAGCAAAGGAAGAGTTAAGCATACCTGCGGTTCCATTCCGCTTTTTTCCATAAGCTCTCTTCCAGCTAGTAAATTAAATAACTGATCAGTCCCTCCAAGCTCTACATCTGCTTTTATCATTAAGCTGTCATATGCTTGCATAACAGGGTATAAAAACTCATGAAGTCCAATTGGCAAATTTGACTTATATCTATTGTTAAAATCATCTCTTTCTAGAATTCTTGCAACAGTAAAACTGGAGCATAGTTTAAGCAATCCCTTCATGCCAAGTGATAAAATTCAATCTGCGTTGTGCTCAATTTTAGTTTTGTTAGGATCTAGTACCTTCATTGCTTGGTCAATATACGTTTGAGCATTTGCTTTGATCTGTTCTTGTGATAATTGTGGACGTGTAGTATTTCTCCCAGATGGATCTCCTATAAGTGATGTTCCATCGCCGATAATTAAAATAACCCTATGGCCCAAATCTTGAAATTGCCTGAGTTTACGAAGCGGAACAGCATGACCAAGATGAATATCAGGAGCTGTGGGGTCAACACCAAGCTTTATATTTAATGGTTTATTTTTTTCAAGCTTTTCTAGCATTGCCTTTTTTGGAATAATCTGATCAACACCGCTTGATATAATTTTAAATTGTTCTTGAGCAGACAGCATATAACCTCGATCCTAAATGTATTTAATATATATATTTACGAATAAAAAAGATTATAAACAAAAAAAGAATTCAAAAAACATGTATTTATTATAATACCTAAGCAAATAAATCAAAAATACAAAAGGAGCTATATGCAAATCCTATATGATGGTATTATTGAAATTTGTGCGAAATTAAAAGTAATTTCTGACCTTTTATGAGAGTTTCCTACAAACTTTAAATGATACAGCGATATACCTATAGTTGGAAGTTTCTCTTTCGCAATAATTTTGCTATTAGGTAGCGGAATTTATTTTAGTATAAGACTCAAATTCGTTCAATTCAGATATTTTCCTAAAGGTATTAAAACTTTATTTGAAACAACAAAAAAAAGAGACGGCATATCCCCACTTGCATCTTTTTTGTTAAGTTCTGCTATGAGGGTAGGTCCTGGAAA
>CAVGFB010000082.1:0-4298 GCA_963628375.1 Gorillivita sp. (SeqCode) | reverse complement strand
TTTTGCTTCCAACAGCTGTCGCAAGTTGTTTTGTATGACCACATATTCAAAACGTAATTATATCACTTCAAGGATTTCTAACTTCAACTGGACTTATTGGAGTTTGAGTTTTTATCTTTTTAGAGAGGGCACTAATTCCTTTTGGACTTCATCACTTGCTTTATTCCCCTCTTTTTTATGATAATGTTGCCGTAGCAGGTGGTATTTATTCTGCATGAGCCAATCTGTTACCAACTATTGCAGCATCTAGCGAACCGATAAAAGATTTTGCTCCTTGAGCTAGCTTTACTAGTACCAGTTTCTCAAAAATATTTGGATGTACAGGTATAGCATTAGCTTTTTACAGTACTGCAAAACCTGAAAGAAGAGAACAACTCTTAAGTCTTTTGATTCCTATTACTCTTACTGCCATTTTTTGTGGGGTTACAGAGCCAATTGAATTTACATTTTTATTTATTGCTCCACCGTTGTTTGTTGTACATGCCGTACTTGCGGCTTGTATGTCAACTATCATGAATGCTTTTGGAGTTGTGGGAATATTTTCAGGAGGAATTATTGAAATTAGTTCGCTTACTTTGATTCCTTTAATGAAGAACCATGCCCTTACTTTTCTCATTGCTCTTATAATAGGTCTTATTTTCGTTGGTGTTTATTTTGTTGTTTTTCGTACACTTATAATAAAATTCGATTACAAAACTCCAGGTCGTGAAGATGAAGAAAGCGAAATAGACTTTAAATCAAAAAAAGACTATTTAGATAAAAAGTCTAACAGTGGTGTTACTGATAAGTCTAAAGGCAAATCTAAAAATGAAATTCTTGCTGAGAACATAGTTGAACTTTTGGGTGGCAAAGATAACATTAAAGATTTAACGAATTGCTGTACTCGTTTGCGTGTAAACGTACATGACAGCTCTCTTGTAGGTTCTGACACTGACTTTAAAAAAATTGGAACTAGTGGTGTTTCTAAGAACGGATGCTCAATGCAGGTTATTGTTGGTCTTACAGTAGCTTCAGTTAGAGATAAAGTAGAAGATATTTTGTAAATAAAAGTTTATTAATAATTAAACAGTATATAATTAACTAAACAATTAAACAAAACACAGAAAGGATTTTATTATGTCTAAAGAGAATTATGCAGTAACAATTGCTGGTGGAGGTTCTACTTTCACTCCGGGTATTGCATTAATGCTTTTAAAAGAGCGTGATCGTTTTCCTGTTAATAAAGTTATATTTTATGATAACAATAGTGACAGGCAAGATTTAGTTGCAAAAGCCTGTGAGATCTATTTTAAAGAAAATGCCCCAGAATTAGAATTTACATATACTACAGACCCTGTTGTTGCTTTTACTGGAATTGATTTTGTACTTGCTCATATTAGAGTAGGACTATATGAAATGCGTGAGAAGGATGAAAAGATTCCTTTAAAGTATGGCGTTTTAGGGCAGGAAACTTGTGGTCCTGGAGGCATTGCTTATGGGATGAGATCAATAGGTCCTGTTATTGAGATTTTAGATTATATGGAAAAATATAGCCCTAATGCTTGGATGCTAAATTATTCTAACCCTGCTGCTATCGTTGCAGAAGCTTGCCGTGTTTTAAGACCAAATAGTCGAATTATTAATATTTGTGATATGCCAATTGGTCTGTTAGATCAAATGGCTTTTATGTGTGGTATAAAAGATCGTCATGAGCTTCAGTATAGTTATTTTGGTCTTAATCATTATGGTTGGTTTACCAAAGTGTATGATAAAAATGGGGTTGACTTAATGCCAACTATAAAAAAACATATGGCAAAAAATGGGTATGTTGATGGTATTGATCAAAGTGAGGGATCAGAACAAGAAGTTGATGAAAGCTGGATGCAGACTTTTGCTAAGGCAAAGGACGTTTATGCTGTTGACCCAGACACAATTCCTAATACTTATCTTAAATATTATCTCTTCCCTGATTATGTTGTTGAAACTTCAAATCCTGATTATACTCGTGCTAATGAAGTTATGGCTGGTCGTGAAAAGAAGGTTTTTGGAGCTTGCAAGGAGATAATTGAAGCTGGGACATCAAAGAATTCTGAATTTGAAGCTGATGCACATGCTACATACATTGTAGATTTAGCTTGTGCTTTGGCAGAAAATACTCAAGAGCGTTTTTTGCTTATTGTTCCTAACGATGGAGCTATTTCTAATTTTGATGAAACTGCTATGGTTGAAGTGCCTTGCATTGTTGGAGCAAATGGATATGAAAAGATTTGCCAAGGAAAGGTTCCACAGTGACAAAAAGGAATGTTGGAGCAGCAGGTTTCTGTTGAAAAACTTGTTGTACAGGCTTGAGTAGAGGGCAGTTACCAAAAACTATGACAGGCTTTAAGTTTATCTGCAACTGTTCCTTCTGCTAAAGTTGCTAAGTTAATTTTAGATGACCTAATTGAAGCAAATAAGGATTATTGACCAGAGCTTAAATAGTAAAGAAGTTTAAAAAATTTAAACTATGTTTTAACAGCTGTATGTTTTAGTAGTTATATAAAATCTTATTATGAGTAAAAAAAAGCACAATCGTACTACTAAAGCATCTGCTGGTACAAAGATCGACCCAAACAGAAGACCTAATAAAAACGAGATAGATAATTTTATCGAAAAAACGAGCCTAAAAAATACAGGCTCGTTAAAAAATATACATACAGAGCGAGTTCCAAATCTAGACTCTAAACGTGAGAAGATAACATCTAAAATTTTTTTAACTGTTGAAATAGTACTTTTTTGCATCCCTCTTTTATTTTTAGGAATGTTTATGGCAAGCGGACAGACACTATCATCAGATGGGCTTAAAGAATATTTTTCCAAAGATCCTCATTTCACTATTAAATTTTTAGCTGCCTTCATACAGCCATTAGTAGCCTATCTTCTTCGTGTAAGCTATAAGCGTTACTGTTCAGGAGATGTGGGATATTGTGGCAGCAATCTTATTGTTTTATTATGTAGTGAGATGATATTGTTAAGTATTCCTGGAAGCGTTGGAGTTGCAGTTCTTATCTGACGTACCTGGAAAAATATTGCACCTCATTTTTTTGATTGAGCCCGCGAGAGAAAATTTTCAGGCGTTCTTTTGGACATTTTAGGTGGTTTATTTGTTTTAGTTATTGCAATAATTTGTGCTTTTGCAAACTGGCGCCTTTCTTCTTAAAAACAATTACATACTTTTATTAGAATATTGTTTTTTTAAGACAGAGTATTTTATTTCCAAAAATAAAAAAATTATAAAGTTAATATTTAAGTTAATAGCTAGTTATGGTAAAGTTATATACATAAGCTGATATAAAGGAAATAATGGGAAGAAGAAAAAAGACTGAAGTTGAGAAGAAAAAAAAGCCAGTAAATTCTGAAGTAAGAACTCTAAAGACAAAAGCAACAAAAAAAGTAGTAAAAGATGAAAATTATCATATTACCTTAAGTGATGATAATGTCGTTGATACTGTTCAACACACAACAATTAACTTTAAGCATGATTTTTCTAGGGATTTAAGCAAGTGTAATATTAAAGAGTTGTTCTTTGCTTTGGATGACAAACATGCAATAGTTAGAGTTGACGCTGCAAAACGCCTGCATGTTTTAGTATCAGATGACCCAGTTTCTTATAAAAAATACATCCCAAATTTTATTAAGGCACTAGATAATTTTGAAGCACAAACTCGCTGAGAAGTTCTTGAATGTCTTATGTGTTTAGTAAAAGTTGATCCTAAATCTTGCAGTGAAGCAATAGAAGGCGCACAACGTGCCATGTTTGAAGAACTTAATCATGTATTAACATTAAATGCTTATAAGTTCTTAGCGATGTTAGGGGCAAGTAGCGTCTCGAATTCAAAGAAAGTTTGACCATTTATCAAAGATGCAATCACGCTTTTTGATGGGGATCTTGACTATGATAAGATTTTACTTCATACTTGTTTGTTTGCAGGTGGGAACATAAGTGCTCCTATAAAAAAAGAACTTGCTGAGATTGTGAGATTTGATGCAGAGAATACAGAAGGCGTTATTGGATATAGAGCTAAATGTGTTTTGGAGTTTTTAAAAGGTAAAAATAGGAACCTTAAAAATAAAGTCAAAACAGGCACTAGTAAAAGAAAAAAAGACAAGTCTTCAAAGAAAGAACAATAGATCTGTCGTAATAAAAATAAGGAGATATTATGTCAATGTCGGGATTAGATTCTCTACTAGAAGCACTAGGCAATAGTGGTGTTGATACATCTAAAATCGGAAGCAAAGAAGCTTCTTCAAGCAAAAAGAGCAACAGCAAGCCTTTTGGC
>CAVGFB010000081.1:0-2024 GCA_963628375.1 Gorillivita sp. (SeqCode) | reverse complement strand
AATTAATAAAGAACACCTAGCAGTAAATATAACATTATTATTTAACAAAAGTATCTGTTCGTTAGCAATAAAAATTAGAAGTGCTGCACTTATTAACAGCATAAAGCTAAAATCAGCAAAATATCTCTGCAGAATACCTGCCATTTGAGCGTCTAAAATAGGAATTATTAAGGAACTTATCATAAAAACAATAATTACACCAGCAACGGTATTTGTTTTTCTTTCCTTAAAGCGTAACTTTAATAAAGGGCGAGATAAAAATAAAATTCATAGAATTGGAATACAAGCAAATACTCCTCCAAAAGTTACTTCTTTTATGGTTTGTCCATAGTAAGTTGTATCAAACACAACAGGATTTAAGTGAGGGAAAACTCCACTAACATTTGCTGGTTGTATAAAAAATGCAAAAAAAGCAGGAAGTATACGAGCTCACTCAAGTCCGCGCATAGTCATATCATTCATTGTTAGATTGTAATTAGCACCAAAGTTAGTGACGCTCCCAAATCGTGCATAATTATAAGTCATAAGTCCTATAGCAACTAGTACAAACGGAAGTATTAAAGCTGTAAACTGGATTCTCCCCTGTTTTGTCGCAATACCTTGAGTTTTATGATTGGTAACAAATTTACGCCAAAAAAGAGGGATGAAAATAAGTGCACATACAAAAATTTGCGGTCTACAACCAACAATTAAAGCCATGCAAGTTGACCCTGCTATATATCATCTACAAGGAGTTTTAGAAGATCTTCCTATCATCCAAAACAGCATTCCTCAAACTGCAAAGGTAACAGCACTAATTATTGGAAGCGAATAAAAAGTTGGAAATTTAACTATATACAGCAAGCCAGAGCATACGATTAATGGAATCTGCAATAACATGTATAAGCCCATACTTACTGATTTAAAATGTCAACGCGAAAACCTCAGCAAAAGCAAACTAATTCCAACTATAAACAAAATGGCCATTATCAAAACTCCAATCGCTGTTGGAAAGTTTTGCCCGCATAGTATATAAAATGGTAAATAAAATATTAATACAGGTACGACACCAAAATACACATAATAATGACCCTGATAATAAGCAACATCAAAAAGATATTTCTCCCCTGTTGTTTTCTGTGCTTCATCTCTTAAGCCTTTATCGTATGGATCGCTAATTTGGTCTAAATAATCAGGTGGTTTTTGATTTAAATAAAGTTTACCTTGTGTGAAGGATTTTGCAAGTTCAGCATACTGTTGGGCATTATCGCCTCCTACCTCGTATGTATTAATGATTGAAGTACCATCTCATTCACCAGAATTATAATCAGATGTGGCAACACCGACATTATTGCTGCCAAAAAACAGAAAAGAGCTTATTAGTACTACCTCAATAGATACAACACATATAATTACAACCCTAGAAAAAACTGGATTGTCAGTCAAGCTTATTTTATATAGTGAGGACTTTGGTCTAAAAATATAGATTAAATAAATTATGAAAAAAATAAATCAAAATCTCCATGAAACAAAACTAAAAGGATAGTGTGCATTTATTATGATAGAGTTTATAAAGATAGGATATTGAATCTTTTTTCCATTTGCTTCAAATTTAAGAGACTTAACATTACCTGTAGTGTGAAGTGTAAAATATTGACTTCGATCGCTTGCTGTAGACATGTTTACTTGCGGAACGCCAACAGTATAATCAGTGGTATCAAAAAAATTATTGTGAGTTTCGTCAGTAAAATTTACCTTTCAAGCAAAATCAACAGGGTCTTGATTTTTATCAAGGTCAACATTGATAGATGTTACATGTGAGTCAATGTTATGTATTTCAACTACATTGTTTTGCTCTGATACAATAAATTTTCCATCTCCTGTTTTTGCAAGATTTATCTTTTCTGATAGGTCAATGGGCTTATTAAAAAGAGTAGTTCAATGTCTAAAATTACATACAAAAAATTCTAACAAAAAAGAAATTATTAAAATTGAAAGTACTACCTGAAGTATATGTTTTATAAGAACACGCCTAGGTGTAACAT
>CAVGFB010000080.1:0-4974 GCA_963628375.1 Gorillivita sp. (SeqCode) | reverse complement strand
ATGATAAAGATAAGGAAGAACATAGAGATGCAGGTCAAAAAGTTTATAATGTACCTACAGCTGCTACACAACAAGAAGATTGAGAGTGAACATCGGGAGATGTACAAAATCAATTTACAAAAATAAAAATTAATTCTAATTTTAAAGATTATGACGGAATTACAAGTACATCACATATGTTTGTGTGCTTACACAATGTTGCATCTTATGAAGGTCTTGGGAATTTAAATCTTTCTAATGTTACTGATACTTCCCAGATGTTTAGTCTGGCTAGTAAGGATCACACTTTTGAATGCCTTGATTTATCAGAATGAGATACATCTAACGTTAAAAATTGTACATTTATGTTATATAGTCTTAAAGTTTCATCAATTAAAGTTGGTCCTAAGTTTAATTTGTCTTTATGAGATTGTTGTTTAACAAACAGTAAAGGGAAGAACTATTGTGTAACATGACACGACGCGGATGGTAATGTATTTCCAGACAGTTCAATCCCAACTACTCGAGACAAAGTAACTACTTATTATGATCATCAAATACTTTGTGCTTATGGCTACAAAGACGCAAATAAACTAATTCTTACATATGATAGAGAAATGTATAATCATAAAAATCAAGGGCAGAAAGTTTTTGATATTCGTGATGAAAAAGCAAAAAGTACATGATATTGAGAGTACTATAAAGATGAGATTACAGAAGTTACGATTAAAGATGATTTTAAAAAATTCCATGGTCTTACTTCCACAGCATACATGTTTCAAGATCTTTTTTATGTAAATAAAGTTGAAGGTTTTGAGAATATAGATACTTCTAACGTAACAAGTATGATGCAAATGTTTAGTAATTTTGGTTGCCGTTCAACGTCTTTAAATACAGTCCCTGATGTCTCAAATTGAGATACATCAAATGTTACAGACATGAGTTGGATGTTTCATCATTATGGTGGCGATTCCGATGCGTTAGATAAAACTCCTAATGTCTCAAAATGAGATACTCGTAAATTAACAAAAACTACATCAATGTTTGAAGACTATGGCAAGGGTTCTTTTGAGAATATTGATTTTTCTAATTGGGATACTTCTAATATTACTGATAGAGCAAATTATGATCATATGTTAGATTGCCTTAAACTTGGGTCAATAACATTAGGAACTAAATGAGATTTAGAAACGTCCTGTAAAACCCACTTCGAGAACTCTGCTTGATTAACTGATAGTGAAAGATTTTATATGGCGGATTGATATGATATTAACGGTAAAGGTTCTAAAACTGGACATATCGGAAAAATAATCAGAACAGAACCTACAACTTACTATGATGCTAAACACAGGAAACATTTTTCACAATTTGATTTAAAGTCTAGTGATGTAAATTCGACTCAAAATGTAAAAACTATTGACAATAATGTTGTAAATAAAAAAGCAGTAGCTTTTGACTTAAAGTCTAATCAACAACACGCAATTGATAACGCCATATCACAGCATTCTCAAAATAGCAGTTTAATTCACCACATCACACATCACGTAAGCAAAGTTGCTGATGTTATGAAAAAGGTGTTTCATTAGAAATGTTGAAGGAAAGAGTTAAAGTTTAGCAAAAGTTTAAGTAATTAAATAAGTTACTAAAACAAAGCTCCCATTTTTGTGAATTGCAAAAGTGGGAGTTTTTCTATAAACAATGTTAAAAGATTCAATAAATTTACTCCCGAAATTAAAAAATAATTTATAATATCCATGTTTTTTTATTTTTTAACGGTTAGGAGACCATAAATGATTAAGTTTGTTAATGTTTCTAAAAGCTACAAAACCAAAGACGGAAAAAATTCCACAAAAGTTTTTGAAGGTGTGAACGCTTCTTTTGGCAAAACTGGCCTTGTTGGTATCTATGGCAAAGACGGGGAGGGCAAAACTACTCTTCTTAGTTTAATCTCTGGCTTTGAGAGAGCTGATTCTGGAGAGATTATAATAGATGGTCTATCTACTAAAAATTTTAATGACAGGCAGTTTGATTCTGTAAGAGCAAACAAAATTAGTTTTATTTCTAAAGACGTAGGAATAATTGAGCATATTAATGTGTTAAAAAATGTTTCTGTATCACTTTCTTTCTCAAAAAATTCACAAAAAGAAATCGAACGTGAATCAATAGAGGCTTTGAAGTTAGTTGATATGGATAAATATGCAAAAGAATATCCTGATAATCTAACAAATGAACAAAAGTTGCGTGTTTGTATTGCCAGAGCTATTGCAAAAAACCCCAAAATAATTTTGGTTGATGAGCCATGTAGTTCTGTTAAAGAATCGCATTCAAAACAAATACTTGAGTTATTAAAAAAAGCTTCCCTCAAGTCTTTGGTTATAGTTTGCACTCATGACAAAGATATATATAATTCATGTTCAGTTAAATATTCTCTAAAGGGCGGTGTCCTTAACAATGAAGACTCTAGCATAAATAATTTCTCAGAAGAAACAACAAACACTAAATATGAAAAAACTAGATTCAAATTTCTGCAAGCTTGCGTTATTAACCTTGCAAATATGTGAAAGCATAAGGTAAGAACCATAATAACTGTTTTAGCTTCGTCTTTTGGTGTAATTGGAGTCTGTGTTGTGCTTGCACTTTCAACTGGTCTTTCTGAATATGTTAAGCATGTAGAAAATACAACACTTTCTTCAACTCCCGTTACTGTGCCAAAATACAAATGATTCTCAACTCAAACCGTACAAGCTGGGCAAGCTACTGCAAATGAGGTTCAAGAAAGACAATCAAAACGATCAGTTTATCTATCTGAATCTATAGAAAATAGAAGAGTTGCACTAAATAATACACTAGCTACTTTGCTTTCATCAAATGGAAATCAAAATACCGGTGGTAATTCGCTTTTAAATGATGTTCCATCCCTAAAGGCTTATCTCGATACTAATCCAGAAGACATAGAGTCTTGTGCTGCTTCTATAGAATATACTTATGATACTTCTCCTCTAATTTACTCAACTGCTTTTAATAATATAGAAGAGGTGTATCCAGGTGGACTATTTAGTGCTATAGGTACTGGTAGTTCTAGCAGAAAAGGAAACAGAGCAAGTGTTTCATCTTCGACCTCGTCTTTTTTAGACTACCTAAGCGATTTTAAAGTATTTCCTGAGAATAATGAAAGCTATCAGGATGATGCATCTCTAGTAGAAGGAAAATGACCAGAAGCTTCTAACGAATGTGTTTTAGTTCTGAATACTGATGGCACTCTGGATGATACTATTGCCTATACGTTAGGCTTAAAGAATTTCAAATCTGAAATTTCTCCATTGATTGAAAAATACAAAAACGGAGAAAAGGTCGATTACCCAGGGATTTATGACTCTTATTCTTACACAGATATAGTTGGCACTACATTTAAGGTAATTAATCCGAGTGATGTTTTCACTAAAAATGCAGAAGGGACATGAGACGATAATTCCTTAGATGAAGCTTTTATGAAAAATCTAATATACAACAGGGCTAGTGAGTTAAAAGTTGTAGGTGTTATCAAACCTGCAGATGGTTCTAAAGCGTCATATGTGTTGAGTGAAGGAATTTATTATCTTCCTAGGCTTAACTTTGAAATTATGGAAAACGCACAAAATTCTCAAATCGTTCAAGAACAACTTAGTAACCCTGACATTGATGTTTTAAGTGGCAAATCATTTTCATGACTTAAAAGTGCTTCTAATATTACAGAAAGATTAGATTTTGCAAATATTATTAATATAAATGCAGATATGCTAGCATCATGTGTAACTCTTCATCCTGAGGCTCTAGGACTGGACGAAAAGCAACAAAAAGTACAAAAAGAAATAAAAATGACTGACGAACAAATTGCAAAAATAATGATCAACTTGTTTAATGATCCTGACTTTCAACAATTTATAAAAGACTTAAGTTCGTCCCCTAAATTTGATGCTGCCGTTGAAGAGTCTATAGCCAAAGCAGGAACAGCTTATGCAGAGTATTGTGCTGAAGAAATTGCTGAAGGAGAGATTCCTCAAGAAGCTGAGATTTGATTTAGTGAGCATGGAGACGGATACACATGAACTGTTCTTATACAAAATTCCTTGCCTGATAGCATGAAGGAAGATGTTGTTAATTTTGTATCAAAATATGCAACACGTATATCGAACTTTTTGGTACAAACTATAGAGACTGAAATCAAAAATTTAATTAGTGACTTGGAGAAGGAAATAGCGTCCGAAGAAGAATCGAATGGTCCTTCTTTGGTTGAGTTTGATGAAGCTAAATTTGCAAAAGCTTTGAAAATTAACATTACTGAAAACGACATTCAGCAGCTTGGATATTATCTAGTTGGTGCTACTTCTCATACATACCAATCCAATTTAAGAGATTTTGGTTATGCTAAAACAGATGCACCAGTTTCATGTTCAATTTATCCTAAAACATTTTCTGATAAAGAAAAAATTACCAAAGTATTGGAAACCTACAACAATAATAAACGCATTGAAGATAAAGAATCAGAAGCTGTTAGATTTTCAGATTCTGTTGGAAGTGCTGTAAAAATAATTGAATCTGGAATATCTGTTCTAAGCGGTCTTTTTATTGCAATAGTTATTTCTATGGTTTTTTCTGTTGTTTTATTAATTGGAGTTATATGTCTAATTTCTACGTTTCAGCGTTCAAAAGAAGTTGGTATTTTAAGAGCACTTGGAGCATGTAAAATAGATATATTTTTGTTGTTTAACATTGATACATTTCTTATCGGTTTTATTTCTGGTGTATTTGGCGTATTAGTTGCTGCTGTAATTTCAGCAGGAATAAATGGTGCAACTATTCATTCAAGTATTGCATTTAATCTAGCACATATGACGCCTCAAATTGTAATCGGTGGTATTATTGTAAGTTCTATTGTGGCCATTATAGCAGGAATAATACCGTCTATTCTTGCGGCTAAAAGAAGTGTTAAACAATAATTTCTGATCAATATATAGG
>CAVGFB010000079.1:0-3563 GCA_963628375.1 Gorillivita sp. (SeqCode) | reverse complement strand
CTTAGAGATATTAAATGGTGCACTAGCTACTAAGCTAAGTAAAACAAACAATATTTTTAGCGTTGAAGTAGCACATAAAACAGGGTATAGAACAATAAAATCAAAAGCAGTTATATTAAGTAGTGGATCCCGTGAGCGAGGTTTTGGAACGTTAAATATTGCAGGGGATAGACCATCTGGTATATATACTGCTGGTACAGCTCAGGCTTTTATCAACCTACAAGGTGTTGTACCAGGTAAAAACGCTGTTGTTTTAGGTTCAGGCGATATCGGTCTTATTATGACTAGACGTATGATTTTATCAGGGATGAATGTTAAAGCAGTGTACGAACTTATGCCTAATCCATCAGGCCTTAGAAGAAACATTGTTCAGTGTTTAGAAGATTATGATATCCCACTACATTTATCACATACAGTTACTAAAACTCACGGTAGCGGCAGACTTGAAGCTGTAACCATTCAAGAGGTAGATGAAAATTTAAACCCCATAGACGGTACAGAAGAGATTGTTGAGTGTGATACGCTAGTTTTAAGCGTTGGTCTTATTCCTGAGAGTGAGCTAGCTTTAGAGTGTGGTGCTGAATTTAATTCTGCTACAAAATCTGTTAAAGTTGGAACTGACTTTCAAACAAAGGTAGATGGGCTTTTTGTATGCGGTAATGCATTACATATACATGATCTTGTTGACTATGTGTCAAAAGAGGGTTCTGCTAGTGGAATTAACGCAGCAAAATTTATTAAAGGGGACGAAGATTTACAAAAATTTGAGATTAAAAACAATCATAAACAAGAGATCGAAGAAAGTAATGAAGCAAATGTAGAGATGCTAACATGCACAGTTTGCCCTAATGGTTGTACATTAAAAGTTACATTAAACAGTGCAGGTAAAGTTGAGGATGTTAAAGGTAATAAATGTCCTAATGGTTATAAATATGCAAAAAGTGAATTCAGCTGTCCTACAAGGAATATTTCTGCTCTTATGAATTCAAAATCTTGTCTAGAGCCTATAAGTGTTAAAACAAGTAGTCCTATTCCTAAGGACAAGATAAAAGATGTTGCAAATGAAATCTTAGAATCACCAAACATAGACTCAGCAAAAGTTGGGGATGTTTTAATCAAAGATGTTTGTGGCACTAATTCAGATATTGTTGCAACTAAAAATTCTTAAAGATTAATTCTTTAAATGACGTAAAAAAATGCCACCGAAATCGGTGGCATTAATTTTATATGACAAATTTATAAGATAACCTAAATTAATTTTCCTTCTACCAAGGAATAATAACAAATAGTTCTGCAGCTAAAATTCCACCAATGATAGGACCTACAATTGGAATTCAAGCATAAGATCAATTGCTATCACCTTTGCCTTTAATAGGTAGTATTGCGTGAGCTAGGCGAGGACCAAAGTCTCTTGCAGGGTTAATTGCATAACCTGTAAGTCCACCAAGTGACATACCAATACTTCCGATAATTGCTCATACAAATACAGGTGTCATACCACCAGCAATATCTGGAACTTGACTAATTCCTAAAATTGCAAATACCAATACAAAAGTTCCTATAATCTCTGATAATAAGTTAAGACCAGTATTTTTAATTGAAGGTGCTGTGCAAAATACACCAAGTTTTAGTGCCTTGTTGTCTGTTTGTTCAAAGTGTTTCATGTATAAGATTCACACTAAAGTAGCACCGAGTAGAGCTCCTATAATTTGAGCAGCGCAATATCCAGGAACCAAAGCTCATTGGAATTTTCCAATTACAGCAAGTGCAATTGTTAGAGCAGGGTTGAAATGAGCTCCACTAGCAGCTCCAAAAATAAAAGCTGGAATCATAACAGCAAATGCTCATCCTATAGTTATCTGCATTGTTCCGCCACCTTTAAAACCTGATTTCTCAAGGTTAACGCAACAACAAACACCACAACCTAATAAAATTAAAAGTGATGTTCCAATAAATTCTGCAATATAAGGTAACATAATATTCTCCTTTAATAAAGTTTGTTTATTCTTTGTTTCAATTTCTGCAACGTTTAACTGCTTCTTTTCAGCCTGCTTTTAATTCAGAAGTTTTGCTTTCTTCCATTTCAGGCTCAAAAGTTCTGTCAATGTCTCAGTTTGATTCAATGTCATCTAGGTTATCTCAGAAACCAACTGCCAAACCAGCTAAGTAAGAAGCTCCCATAGCAGTTGTTTCAACACAAGTAGGTCGAACAACTGGCGCATTCATTAAGTCAGCTTGAAACTGCATTAGGTAGTTATTTGCTGCAGCTCCGCCGTCAACTTTTAGCATAGAAGAGCTTAAATTGCTGTCAGCTTTCATGGCTTCTAGCACGTCATCAACTTGATAGGCAATGGAGTTTAGCGTGGCTCTAATAATATGTTGTCTATTTGCACCACGTGATAGTCCAACTATAACTCCAGTTGCGTATTGATCCCAATAAGGAGCACCAAGACCAGTAAAGGCTGGTACAACGTAGCACCCATTGGTATCTTTTACTTTTAGAGCTTCTGCTTCTGTATCTTTTGCATGCTCTACTAGCTTTAACTCATCACGTAATCATTGTACAGCTGCTCCAGCTACAAATACAGAACCCTCAAGTGCATATATGGTTTTATCTCCCAGTTTTCATGCAATTGTTGTAACTAGGCCATTTTTTGAAAGCACTGGTTTTTCTCCAATATTCATAAGCATAAAACAGCCTGTTCCATATGTATTTTTGCAATCTCCTATCTTATAGCATGCCTGTCCGAAAAGTGCTGATTGCTGGTCCCCAGCAGCACCTGCAATTGGTATGCCAGCGCCAAAGAGTTCAGGGTCTGTGTGTCCATACACTTCAGAGTTAGATTTAACCTCTGGCAACATTGATTTTGGAATGTCTAAAAGCTCTATGATTTCATCATCTCACTCAAGGGTGTTGATGTTAAAAAGCATAGTCCTACTTGCGTTTGAAACATCCGTTACATGTACTTGGCCCTTTGTTAAGTTTCATATAAGTCAAGTTTCAATTGTTCCAAATATTAACTGCCCAGACTCGGCAAGTTCGCGTGCACCTTCTACATTATCTAGAATTCATTTGATTTTAGTTCCAGAAAAGTAGGCATCTATTACAAGACCAGTCTTTTCTCTAATTTTATCTACATAACCTGCATCTTTTAGAGAATCGCAATATTTTGCTGTTCTTCTGCACTGTCATACAATTGCGTTATATATAGGTTTTCCTGTAGTTTTGTCTCAAACAACTGTAGTTTCTCTTTGATTTGTAATTCCAATTGCAGCAATATCAGCAGCTGTAGCTCCAATATTTTTAAGAGCTTCTTTTGCGACACTTAACTGTACATTTCAAATTTCTTCTGCATCATGTTCTACCCAACCAGGACGTGGGAATATTTGCTTAAAATCTTTTTGAGCAACCGAGCAAATCTTTCCTTCATGGTCAAATAGAATACATCTGTTTGAAGTTGTACCTGCGTCAAATGCCATAACATATTTTGCCATAAGACCTCCTTTAAAGAATTTGATAAACATAAGCTTTTTTCAAGCTTTCTTAGATTTCTGTATTATAC
>CAVGFB010000078.1:0-2197 GCA_963628375.1 Gorillivita sp. (SeqCode) | reverse complement strand
ATCCAGGGCAAATATATAAAGTTTTTGTCTTATAACTATTTTCTTTTATTTTTAATTCTGGAAAATGAGTGTGACCATGTATGCAAACATTTAAAATAAGATTGTTATTTGCATCACTTGAATTTTCAGATACATTATTTATTAAATAATCTAAGTTGTGTGGCTTATGTGCTACGTAAAATTTAACACCGTAAAAATCAAAAAATAAAGAATTCTTAATGCCTTCGATTGATTTGTACCTTAAAAAATCACAGTTTCCTAAAACAGCTTTTAGAGGACAGATCGATTCCAGTACATCAACTATATTTTGACAACCTATATCACCTGCATGTATAATCAAATCTGGTTTTTTATGTAAATCCTTATCATTTAAAGAATAAACATATCTCTCTTTATTTTCTATACATAAATCATAAGATTCATAAATTTGATTTACTGAATAATCTCCTAAAATAACATTATGGGCATCTTTGGTTAGATGCCCATGTGTATCACTTAAGATAGTTACTTTTTTTAACATTAAGTTTAAACTTTACTTTAAGTCTCTCTCACGCTCTTGAGGAGTTCTAAAATTGCGAATACATACGGATATACACGCAACACTAAAAGATGTTGCAATAGATATCATATACACAAACATATTATCAAATGCAGGAATAGTGAACAAAGAAGTAAATGCAAATATTTTTGTAGTAACTCCAGCTCCTGTAGCAGGTGGGAAGATTAAACAAAGACATGATATAACAATTGCGCCAACAACACACCCTGTAAGTAATGAAGGATATGCTCGTTTGTATCTTAAATGTATACCATACAGTGAAGGTTCGGAAATTCCTCCTAAAAGACCTGCAAATAATGCACCATAAGCAACTTGTTTTAAACGTGCATCTTTATCTTTAATACATGTAAGCAAAACACCTAGAGTTGTACCAAAACATGCAAAGTTTCATACGCCCATAGGTCCTTGTATAAAATCATATCCCATCGTAGAGATGTTTACAAGCATTAGAGCATTTAGTGGCCAATGAAGACCTAAAGGTACCAAGAATGGATATATAATTGGGATTACAAGCATAAATATAAATGGTGCATTTGAATTTAATCATGAAAGACCATAACCTAGATAATCACCTGCTAACACACCTATTGGACCTAAGATGAATCCTGTAAGGCATGTACCTATAAGAATTGTAAAAAAAGGAACAAAGACCATTTGAATATTTGAAGGAATAATGCGTTTAAAGCCTTTATAAATCAATGCTATAAATGGAGCCATAATTAAAGGTACAAATACATTACCAGAATAATTGTATACCAATAAAGGAATACCAAAAACTTTAGTGAAAGTTAAAGTACCAGCAGTCCCTAAAGTATCATTTGTTGTAGTAAAAATTGATGATAGAGCATTTGTTACGTTTTCATCTGTACTTCAATAAGATGAATAATGTTGAGGGTCACCTAAAGACATAAAATGAGGAGTCATCAATATGCACATTACTATACCGCCAACTCATGGATCAATTCTAAACGTTTTTGTTGCACAATAAGCAACAAGGATTGGCATGAAATAAAAAACTCCTTGACCTAGAGAATTTAAAAACATAGTTGTTGGATTATCAGAGGTAGATGATATTATACCCAGCGAAATAGCTAAATTAAGTAAAGCTAAAACAATAGATGCTCCAAGTAGAACTCCCAAAAGGGGTCTGAATGTGTCTGAGATGTAATCAAAAACATAGTTAACAAATTTTGATTTATTCATTTTACTTTGTTTTTTTACTTCTTCATTTGTTCTAAGATCTTTATTTGGTTTAGATTCTTCCTTGTCATCTTTATTGCCTTTTTCGTCAAATTGCTTCATTGATGGAAGCTGAATAATCTCACTATAATATTTTTCAACAGCTCCACCCATAATAACTTGAAATTTGTTATCTTTGCCAGCAACTACACCTAAAACACCATCAATTGAATCAACATTGTCCTTGTTAACAGTTGAGCTGTCCTTAAGTACAAATCTAAGCCTTGTTGCACAATGACCAAGACTTTTAATGTTTTCTGCTCCACCTAGAGCATCGATAATTTTTTGTGCATTTGAATCTGCCATGACTAATTCCTCCTTTAAGGTATATAAACTAATATATTATAACAAACAAGTAAATTAATGTACATTAAATTTTTCTTAAAATATCTATAATAT
>CAVGFB010000077.1:0-4712 GCA_963628375.1 Gorillivita sp. (SeqCode) | reverse complement strand
GTTATAGTAAAACACGATATAGTGTTTCTGACGGTCATGAGCTTGTATACTTTACAACGCATTTATCTGCTTATTCCAAAGAGCCTGACACTCTAAATAATCAAATTCAACAACTCGTTTCAGACATGCAAGAAGAATACAAAAAGGGTAATTATTGTATTTGTGGTGGAGATTTTAATAATCAAATTGTTTTTGATGCTGAAAAATATTTTCCTGACAAATATTTTAACACTACTGAATTCCCTACAGAGTATTTAGATAACACAAATATTAGACTTGTAGCACCTTTTAATCCAAGTAATCCTGTTGGTTCTTGTAGAGACGCTGGAGAGCCCATGAGCTCTACAACTAAAGTTTGTAATATTGATGGGTTTATTGTATCTAGTAATGTTGAGGTTGTACAAACAGATGTTATAGATACAAATTTTGTGTATTCTGATCATAATCCAGTTTATATGAATTTTAAACTTGTATCAGGGAAATAAATTATCTACTTGATAGTTTAAAGGCGGTAATATGCGTGTCGTTTTTATGGGAACACCCAAACTTTCACAAGGAGTTTTAGAAATTCTGCAAGCACAAGAAAATCTTGATATTGTTGCAGTGTACACAAATAAAGACTCTGTATCAAAAAGAGGCAAAAGTCTCACACCGAGTCCTGTTAAGTCTTTTGCTACATCTCACAATATAGAAGTCCAAACACCTGATACTTTAAAAAGTGAAGATGTTTTGTCAACTCTTTATGCATATAAACCGGACTTTATATGTGTTGCAGCATATGGCAAGCTCTTACCCAAAGCAGTTTTAGAATGCCCAAAGTATGAGTGCTTAAATGTGCATGGGTCTTTATTGCCTAAATGACGCGGAGCTGCTCCAATTGAGCGTTCTATTCTAGGAGGAGATACTCAAACTGGAGTTAGCATTATGCGTATGGAGGCAGGCTTAGACACAGGACCTTATTGCATACAAAAATCTTTTGATATTGTGGATAGAGACATCTCATATGTACAACGTAAAATGATTGAATGTGGAGGATATGGTCTAATAGAGGCAATGGATCTTATTGCTAACAACAATGTAAAGTGAAAGTTCCAAGATGAAAGTTATGTTACATACGCTGAAAAGTTATCTAAACGCGAGCTTTTTTTAACCTATGACATGACTTCTACAGAGGCTTATAGGTGCGTTCTAGCTTCAAGTGATGCACATAAGTGCAAGTGTATAATTGCTGATAGAGGTGTAAATGTTCTACAGGCTTGTATAGTAGAGCAGGATTTTAATTATGGTGTGGGAGACGTGATAATTGAAAACGGGCATTTATACTTGTGTTTTAAAGATGGTATTTTGCAAGTTTTATCTCTAAAACCTGATGGAAAGGATGAAATGTCAGCAAAATCTTTTGTTGTGGGGCTATCCAAGAATAAAAGTTTTACCTGACAGTCTTTTTAACAAGTTATGGATAATAAACCCGACATTAAACAGCCTGAAAATAAAAAAAATTTATCTAATTCAAAGCTTAGCCAATCAAGAGTTACAGCATTTCAAGTTTTAAGCCTCGCTAAAAGAGAGGAATGCTCCATAAGGCATGCTATAAACAAACTTATAGCTATTACCAAAATAGATGAGAAAGATAAAAAGTATGCTATTAAATTAAGTTTAGGAGTAGAGCAAATGAAGCTCACCCTTGATGAGGTAATATTTAGCTGTTTGAATAAAAACAATAAAGTCAAATTTAAAACTATAACAATATTAAGAATTGCAACATTTGAGTTACTTTATCTTGGCAAAGAACCATATGTCGCTGTTGATCAGGGAGTAGAGCTTGCTGCTAAGTATACTCCGTACTCAAAGTCTTTTTGTAATTTTGTGCTTCATAGAATTGCTGAGAAAAAAGAAGGTTTTCCGTACGGGAACCCTGACACTGATAAAAGTGCTTTTTGTAGACTGTTTTCAATACAACCTTGAATTTATGACTATTTTAAAGAAGATATAGGCAGAGACATGACAAGAAACATTTTAAGTAATTGTAATGGTCAACCTCCACTATATATTTTTGTGAATCCGCTAAAAACTACTGTAGATGATATATTTAAAAAATTAGAAGACTGCGGAGCTGGGCCTGAAGTTGTAAATGCTATTAATGGAATAGAGCTTAAGTTTTGTATATGAGTTAAAAAACTATACTTATTAAATAATCAAATATTAAATGAACTATGTAATGAAGGATACATTATTATTAGCGATGCCGCTGCTCAGGCTGTTGCCTCTTTTGCTTTGTCTTTTTACTTGCATGATGATTATCCTCATACAATGCTTGAGGTATGCTCAGGTTCAGGGAACAAAACAATCATGTTGCAGTCTTTAATTCATGATAAATTTAATAAATTTACACAGTTAACTACTCTAGATGACAAAGAATATAAAACTAACAATTTATTAGACAGAGTAAAAAAATGCAATTTAGAAGTATTTAAAACTCATATACAAGATGCAACTAAAATTGACAGTGAATCTCTCGGAACATTCTCGCATGTATTTGTTGACGCTCCATGTTCAGGTCTTGGAACAATTCGCAGACATCCAGAGATTAAATGAAGAATAAAGCCTGAAATAATAGATAATCTAGCAAGTAAAGGGCTTGAGATTCTAAAACAAGCTTCTAAGTGTGTTGAAGTGGGCGGGTTTTTAACATATTCTGTTTGTACTATTACAAATAAAGAAACTGTTGATGTAATTGCTAAATTTTTACAATCTTTTGAGGGGCAGGACTTTGTTGTGAGTAAGTTTATGGGCAAGCGTGAAGTAGCTAGTTATTACACAACTCAAACTCAACTTTGCCTTTTTGATAATCATTTTGCTTGTCAGCTTAAAAGAGTGGAGAAGCAGTAATTTTTATAATTATATAAATAACATATGATAAGATATACTTTGTGTATATTTGTAAGGAGTCTTGTGATGAATTACTTTACTTATATTGATCTTTTTGCTGGTATTGGTGGATTCCATATTGCCATGGATAATTTGGGTGGCAAATGTGTTTTTGCTTCTGAATTAGACAGCAACTGTCGCATTACTTATGAGACCAATTTTAAAAATTCAAGTCCTACATTATTTAAAAGTAATAAATTTGCTGGGGATATTACTAAAGTTAATATTGATGAAATACCTGACCATGATGTTTTATGTGCAGGATTTCCTTGTCAGCCTTTTTCTCAAGCTGGGAAAAAAAGAGGTTTTAAAGATGCAAGAGGCACACTTTTTTTTAGTATAGTAAATATTATTAAGATAAAAAAACCAAAGGCAGTCTTTCTTGAGAATGTAAGAGGTTTACTTAATCATGATCACGGCAAGACATTTGACACTATAAGAGATGCAATAGAAGGATTAGGTTATAGTTTTCATTATAAAGTTATAAAGGCTTCTGATTTTGATTGTCCTCAGCACAGACCTCGTCTTTATATGATTTGTTTTAGAGATGATGTGGATGATTTCAGTTTTGATTTTCCTAATCCAATACCGTTAAAAAAAGATATGAGTTGGGTTTTTGACGGTGCAAAAGTCAATAAAAAAATAGGTTTTACCCTTAGAGTTGGTGGAAAAGGGTCTCCTATAAACGATAGAAGAAATTGAGACGGCTACATAGTTGATGGTGTTGAAAGGAGAATTACTGTAAAAGAGGGTAAACGTATGCAGGGATTTCCAGAATCTTTTTTATTTCCAGTTTCTAAAACTGCAGCTATGAAACAACTAGGAAACTCTGTGTCTATATCAACAGTTGAAGCTGTTGGCTCTAGCATTATAAAAACCCTTAGGGCTTAAATGACTAAGTTTAATAGAGGCGAATGATCAGAGCTGTATGTGGCTCTTTATGTCTTAGAATATCCAAAACTTAAGATTGTTGATTTCAATCTCAATATTATCAACGATAACATTTTTACTATTGAAAATGTAATTAAACCTAGCATTGATGATGTTAATTACTTTATTATGACACTTAATGAAAGTAGTGAATCTTATGAAAACGACTGTGGTGCTTGCAATAAAAAGTCAAGCATCAAATTACTAAAAAAAATTTATTTTAATATTTTAAATGCTCCCAAAGGTAGTGGTTCGTTTTCTATAGAAAGAAATTCTACCAAAAAAATACTAAAGTCTTCGAATATTAAATTCAAGGGAAAGGCGAATAAAAAAGCTGATCTTATTTTAATGGTCAATGATTTGATTTCAAAACGCACAATGGAAATGGCATATAGTATAAAATCTATGATGGGAAGCCCTTCAACGCTTTTGAATGCAAGTAAGGCTACTAATTTTGAATTTTTAGCTAAAGGTTTAAGCTGTGCTGATGTTGAACTTATTAATACCATAAACACAAAAACAAAACTCATGGATAGATTAAATAAAATATTTGATTTAAGTTCTGGTATCAAATTTTTAAAAGTATCAAATAATGTATTTGAACAGAATCTTCAAATGATAGACACACAAATGCCTTTCATTCTTCAAGAGGTTCTATTAGAGTCATATAGAACTAGAAATAAAAACCTATTAGATTTATTTTTAAAGCTTAAACAGTTTAGTACAAAAACTATAGCTTACAAAAAACTTACAGACTTGTTGGAGGCTTTGTCTTTTGGAATGTTCCCAAATAGAATTTGAGATGGAAACTACGAGGTAAAAGGAGGTATTTTAATTGCAAAAAAAGATGGAAT
>CAVGFB010000076.1:0-4789 GCA_963628375.1 Gorillivita sp. (SeqCode) | reverse complement strand
AGGTAATTCTGTAATTTATGATAATAACAATCCTAAGTATTGTTTAGATGATATTAGATTAGAGGCTTCTGGACTTGGTAAGGGAGACTATCGCCAGCCACTTGTAGATATTGTGTTTAATGATGGGTCAAGAACCACAGATTTCGTATTTGATAATTATAAATTACTAGATTATAAATATAGCATTTCAAATCTTCCGTGCTCATATGGAAGCGAAGCAAAATCGTTGATAATTAATTTAGTCGATAAATCGCGAAATCTACAATTATCTCTAATTTATAGTGTTTTTTATGAGTGTGATGTAATAACTAAAAGCACAAAATTAACAAATTTAAGTAAAGAAATTATTACACTGAAAAGCTTAATGAGTAACCAACTCGATTTTTATAACGACGATTATTCAATTACAAATTTCACAGGTAGATGAATTTCTGAAATGAACAAAAATACAAATAAATTAATTTCTGGAAATTATTCGTTAAATTCAACTTATGGATGTACAAGTAGTAGAGCTAATACTTTTGTAATATTGCATGAAAGTTGTGCGACTCAAAACTTTGGATGTGTTTTAGGTTTAAACCTTATATATGGAGGTAATCACTATGAGAATGTTTATGTTTCTCCATATAACAAGATTCGTTTTACGCAAGGTATAAATCCTGATACTTTTGCGTGAACTTTAGATACAGATGAGTATTTTGAAAGCCCTGAAGCTGTTATGTGTTTAAGCTCTAGTGGTTTTAACGGGATGTCTCAAAAAATGAGCAATTTTGTAAACAACAACATTATTCGAGGATATTGAAAATCAAGACAAAGACCAGTTTTGATAAATACTTGAGAAGCGTCGTATTTTAATATAACAGAGCAAAGTATTGTTAATTTAGCACTTGCTGCTAAAAAATGCTATATTGAACTGGTTGTTATGGATGATGGTTGATTTGGTAGGAGAGATAATGATAAGTCTTCACTCGGTGATTGGGATGTTAATAAAGAAAAGTTGCCAAATGGATTAAGTGGCTTAGCTAATAAAATAGGTGATATAGGCCTTGATTTTGGCATATGAGTTGAACCAGAAATGGTTAGTAAAAACAGCAAGCTGTATAAAAAACACCCCAGTTGAGCACTTGAAATTCCAAGTCAAAACCACAGTGAAGGTAGATGACAGCGTGTATTAGATTTAAGCAATCCTGAAGTCGTTGATTATTTAATTGAGAAGTTAAGTAATGTGTTTAGTTCTGCAAATATTTCGTATGTAAAATGAGACATGAACAGAAATTGAAGCGATTATTTTAGCCAGTATTTAAATAGCAATAAAATGAGGGAGTTAAATCATAGATATTACATTGGCCTTTATCGTTTAATGAAAACACTTGTTGATAGATTTCCAAAGATATTGTTTGAAGGTTGTAGTAGTGGAGGAAACAGATTTGATCTTGCTACTTTGTGTTATTTTCCCCAAATTTGAGCAAGTGACAATACAGATACATTAAGTAGAGTTAATATTCAGGATTCTTATAGTTATGGATACCCATTAAGCACAATATCTGCACATGTGTCTGATAGCCCAAATCATCAAACCATGAGAGATATGCCCCTAAATTCAAGATTTAACGTTGCTATGTTTGGACTTTTAGGGTACGAACTTGATTTAACACAACTTAGCGAAGATGAGATATCAGATATTAAAAAGCAAGTACAATTTTATAAGAAATTTAGAAAAACCCTACAATTTGGTAATTTATATAGGTGTGAGAATAATAATATTATTCAATGAACTTGTGTATCAAATGACCAAACTCAAGCTATAGCGTTAATATTTCAAAAACTTGAAATTGCAAACAATCAACATCAAATACTAAAAGTCTCAGGGCTGGATGCAAATAAAAAGTACAAAATATCAACTTATGATCAGGATGAAGTCATAAAAGATTGTGGTAAAAATATAGTAGCTTTTTTAAATAAGGATGAAGACATAAACACTCTAGATATTTCTAGTGCTATGAAATATTATAAAAGGCATGCTCTACATGAAGAATACATTTCTTATGGCTCTGCTATTATGCAAGGAATTAATATTTCTTGTGCCTTTGGGGGAACAGGATTCAATGATAATGTAAGAATATGAAGGGATTTTGCATCTAGGATTTATATCATTGAAGAAGTTTAAATTATGCAAAGGTATTTTGTTATAATCCTTAGAATTTGTTTTGCCCGAGTGGCGGAATTGGCAGACGCGGCGGTCTCAAAAACCGTTGGAACTTCCATGCGAGTTCGAATCTCGCCTCGGGCACCATATTTTTATTATTAAAATATATCGGATTATAAAAATCATGTAAAGTTTATGTTATAAAATTCTATTTAAAAGGAGTTCTAAATGGCAAAATTACACTTTAGATATGGAACAATGGGATCTGCTAAGACAGCTATGGCATTGATGCATCAATTTAACTTTGAAGAGAAGAACAATCGTGCTCTTTTAGCTAAACCTGCAACAGATACAAGAACAAATGAAGTATGATCGAGAATTGGAATTAAAGAATCAGCAATAACTCTAGAACAATTATGCAAAATGGAATTTTATGAACTATCATTATACAAGGTAATTATTATTGATGAAGCTCAATTTTGTGAACCTAAGCAAGTAGAATTTTTATCCAAAATTGCAGACACTATAGACATACCAGTTTTTGCTTATGGGCTTAAAACTGATTATACATCTAAACTTTTTGAAGGTTCAAAGCGTCTTTTAGAATTAGCAGACGAAATCGAAGAGATTAAAACATCTTGTTGATGTGGTCATTCTGCTAAGTTTAATGCCCGTATTGTAGACGGTAAAATATTAAGAGAGCCCAAAGATGGATCAGTGATTGACATAGAAGTTACCTCAGGAACTCGTAAATATACAGCTTTATGTAGAAAACATTATATGTCTGGGGAACTTGGAATGTATAAATCTCAAAAAAATTAATATTCCAGCGTTTTTACAAGACAATATTTTACTTAAATAATTCTCTTTATGATAATATAAGAAAACTTTATGGGCGGTTAGCTCAGCGGGAGAGCACTACCTCGACACGGTAGGGGTCGTTGGTTCAAACCCAATACCGCCCACCATTTTTTTATCACACGAACAAACCAGCAATACCAGCACTTAAACAAGATACTAAAATTCCTGCAACAAACATATAAAGAATGTTTTTTGCAATATGCTTATTTTTTTCTTCTCCTACCATACCTTGAAAACATCCTACAATCATGCCAATTGTGCTAAAGTTTGCAAATGAAGTTAAGAATATAGTTACAACACATTTAAAGTGCTCACTATTAAAGCTATCTAATATTGGCTGCAAATTACCCATAACAACAAATTCATTTGTAACAAGTTTGGTGCCCATTGATTGAGCCATTTCCATTGTTTCAGGTGCACCAATTGGAAGTCCTAACAACACAGCAGGTATATACATAATAAGTCCAAATAGATTCTGTAGTGAGAGATCTCAATTAACAAAATTATGAATTAGAGGATTAAATGCTCCTAGAATTATATTTATAACTGCAGCTAAACCTACGAATGCTATAACATTAGCACAAATAATTAAGACTAATTTACCAGATCCAAGTATTGAATTACCAAGGTAAGAAAAGAATGGCTCCTTTTTTTCTCCTTTTTTGTATAGAGTAGCAATTTCATCTTCGCTTTTATTTAATTTGTAAGGATTCATAATTGTTGCAACTAACAATGCATTAATTACGTTAAGTGGAATTGCAGTAAGTACGTATGCACCTGGCATCATGGATGTGTATGACCCAACAAGAGCAGCAGATATACAGCTCATAGACATCATAGCTACTGTTAAAATTCTTTCTTTGTTTAATTTTAGAATCTGAAATCTAGAGGCTGCAATTGCTTCTGTGTTTCCTAAAAACATCATTTCAATTGCAAAGAATGATTCAAATTTTGGTGTTCTTGTTATAAATGCTATAGCTTTTCCAATAATTTTTATAATTCATGGCAATATTCCAAAGTAGGTAAGAATATCAAATAGCGGAACAATAACAAGTACAGGGAGTAGAGCTGAAGCAAAAAATACTGCAGAATTATCCGCATAGTTTGTAAGAGAAGTTCCAAAAGCAAAGGCTATACCTTCCTGAGCACCACTAATTAAAAGAGAAAACCCATCAGAAGCAGCTGTTACAGCACTTTGACCAATAGGTGTATTTAGGAAAAACAAAGCAATCGCTATATTTAATACAACTAAAATACCAACACTTAATCATGGTATGTCCTTTTTTTTCTTTGACATAGCAAAACATATTCCTAAAAAAATAAGAATACCTAGAATTTCTGCACCGATGTAAAAAATATTATCCATACTAAATACCTTTCCTAAAAATTTTCTTAAAGTTTTTAAATAAACCTTAAATTGACAAACGAATTTTAACATATAAATAAAATTATATTTTTAAATATGTTTGTTAATATAGTAAAAAAAAGGAGGACTTATGGATTTAGAAGAAATTTTGTCTAAATGTGATCATACACTGCTTAAACAAACTGCTACAGTTAAAGATATTATTGCACTTTGCCAAGATGCTATAAATTTTAATACTGCTAGTGTATGTATTCCAGCTTGTTATGTTAAAGACGCATATCTATATGCAAAAGAAAATCCTAAACCAAATGGGGATATTTTACCAATTTGCACAGTTATTGGATTTCCTAATGGACAGAATACCAAAGCTACTAAACTTTTCGAAACACAAGAAGCACTTGATAATGGTGCTACAG
>CAVGFB010000075.1:0-7223 GCA_963628375.1 Gorillivita sp. (SeqCode) | reverse complement strand
TTTTAGTTTTGACTTATGATAGTGATAAAGCAACACGTGAAACAGTATACGAAATAGCTACAGACGCAAAAGAAGCCGCTGATTGAGGTTGAGATGATGATAGATCATCTTTTGCAAAAGTTACGATAAATGAAAGTTTTGCCAATTATTATGGGTTAAAAAGTACAGCACATATGTTTGCTTCTTTCTTTAATTGTACTTCAATTTCTGGCTTGCAATATTTAAATACATCCAATGTAGAAAATATGTCGTATATGTTTAGTGATTGCAGTGCTATAACGACTCTTAGCATAAATTTTGATTTTACAAACACTAGCAATATGAATTATATGTTTAGCGGTTGTACTAATCTTGCCCTTGATTGCTCTAAATGAAACGTCAAAGCTGATTGTACTAATGAGGGATTTAGCAATGGTGCTTCAGGCGTAACACCTCCTTCAGTTTGACCAAAAAATCCTGAAGCTTATGCATATAAAGAGGTAACAAATGATGAGCAGAGCGGGAATTGGGTAACTACTCTTGTGCTTACTTATGATACAGAAAGTTGAAAGCATAGAGGAAGCATTTATACAAACCTGCCCACTGCTGCTACACAAAAAACCGATTGACCTTGGAATTCAGAAAGAAGTCATTATGACAAAATAAAGATCAATCAAAGTTTTGCAAATTTTGATAAACTCACTAGCATGAATCAAATGTTTTGTTATTTTAGAAACGTGACATCTATTGAAGGATGTAACTATTTAAATACCTCTAATGTTACGGATATGTTTTGTATGGTTTATAGTTGTACCAAACTTACAAAGGTAGATTTTGAAGCTAATTGAAATATTACTAATGTAAAAGATGCAAGATATGTGTTTGCTGAGTGCAGTGTTCTTCAACTTGATTGCGCAAATTGGCAAGTAAATCCTGATTGTAATCATGAGGGATTTAACGAAGAAGCTTCGGGCGTAAAATTGCCTAGTGCTTGAGACTCAGGTTCACTTGCTTATTCACAGGACAACGAAAATAATTCATTGAGTGATAATGCTATAAACAATCAAGAAGCTAATAATGAAAATTCAAATGCTGATGCTCTAACTCCTGACACTCAGCAGGACAAATCAAGTAGTACAGATGCTGACACAAAAGACAATACAATTGATAATAAATCTGCTGAAAGTGAAAAAACAGAACCAGTTGCTGATGATCAAAGTGAGGACAAAAGTGATTCTGTAGATGAAGTTCAACAAGATTATTAAATAGTCACTCTCGTAGCAAATTGTCTAAACTGCTTTTCTAATATGTGAGTGTTCTAAATAAGTTGTAAATATTTTTAAACTACATGCCAGCTATTACGCTGGCATATTTTTTATTCAAAATTTGTAATTTGTTTGAAATATTTTGTAAAATTACATTCACAATAAAGAATTATTTAGGAGATTTATGTTAAAGATCTACAACACACAAGCAAGAAAGAAGCAAGAATTTATCCCTGTTGAAGATGGAAATGTAAAAATGTATGTTTGTGGTCCTACTGTTTATAATCGAATTCACATTGGCAATGCTAGAACTTTTTTGTGTTTTGATATTATTCGCAGGTATTTAATTTATAAAGGATTTAAAGTAACATATGTTCAAAATTTAACTGATGTAGATGACAAAATTATAAAAAAAGCACAAGAATGTGATGTTACAGCTTCAGAAATTTCTAATAAATTTTCAAATTATTTTATAGAAGACATGCATAAGTCAAACGTATTAGATCCTGACTTTAGACCTTATGCTACAAAAGAAATTGATTCTATGATTGACTTAATTCAAAATTTAGTTGATAAGGGTCATGCATATGTAATGGAGGGTAATGTATATTTTGATGTTGAGTCATATAAAAATTATGGCTCACTATCTGGACGTGACATTGAATCTTCTGAGACAGGACACAGAACTCTTCAAGCTGAATCTAGTGGCGTTGATATAAAAAAACAAAGTGACGTTGATTTTGCTTTGTGAAAGTCAGCAAAGTCAGGCGAGCCTTCATGGTCATCCCCTTGAGGGGAGGGTCGTCCAGGTTGGCATATAGAATGTTCTGCCATGTCACAAAAATATCTAGGTCTCCCATTTGACATTCACGGAGGAGGTTCTGATTTAATATTCCCACATCATGAAAACGAACAAGCTCAAAGTGTTTGTGGTTATGGTTCTAAATTTGTAAATTATTGAATGCATACAGGAATGCTTCAAATTGTAAATGATGCAGGTGAACCTCAAAAAATGAGTAAATCTCTAAATAATTTTATTTTATTATATAATATCTTAGATCAAACAGGAGCTGATGTTTTACGTATGCTGATTTTACAAACCCATTATCGCTCTCCGCTTGTTTACAGTAAAAAACGCTTAGATGAGGCAAAACAATCTCTAACACGCATAAAAACATCCATAAACAACATTAAGTGAGCAATAGAAAACGCAGGTGACACTCAAGGTGCAAACGATGATGCTAAATCAATTGTTGAACAAGCTAACATGACTAAAGAAAATTTTATTCTTGCTATGGATGACGACTTTAACACGAGTCAGGCAAGTGGTGAGATATTTAGCTTTATAAATTTTTTAAATAAAATTATAGCTAATAAAAGTATAAATAAAGATATTGCTTCAGCCCTAAATTCTGCGTTAGGTGTTATATATGAGTTAATGGGTGTTTTTGGTATAGATCTTAAGGGCAACAATGATTCTAACAACAAAGAAGATAATGTCTTTAATTCGTTGAAAGATTTAGTAGGGTTGTATTGTCAGGATAATGTTTTAAATGTTGACGAAGCATTGAATAAGCTGTGTTCTATAAGAACCAAAGCAAAAAAACAAAAAGATTTCAAAACTGCTGACGATATTAGAGACAAGTTGAAAGAATTAAATATTATTCTTGAAGACACTCCACAAGGTACAAGAATTATAAAATAATCTATAATTTTATTATTATTTGTGTATAATCTTTCTTGTTATTAACCTAGGTCGGTTGGCGCAGCGGGAGCGCAGGTGCCTTACAAGCACAAGGTCGCAGGTTCAAATCCTGCACCGACCACCATTAAAATTTCATAAATTTATACCTATTTCTTCCCTTTATTGAATAAATTAAACGTTCAAAATATACTAAATAAAGTACTTTTATCTCTGTTTTGTAACTTTTTATAAAGATAATAGTTGTAAGTTCTAAGGGCAGGGCAGGGGATATAAAAGTATAACAATAATATGTATTTATAAAATTAAGGTTGCTTCTCAAATAAATTGCAAAGATTTATAAATTTTTGTTAATATACTTATTCCATCCTGCTTTGGGATATGCCTTTAAATACCCAAAGCCATATAAGTCCTAAGGAGGTGAAAATGAAGGCTTATGAATTGTTATACTTTGTTATACCTAATGCAAATAACAAAGCAAAAAAAGCGGTATCTAAACGTGTTGAACAAATCATTAAACACATCAATGGTAAAATCGACAATGTAGAAGATCTTGGAAAAAGATCTCTAGCATATGAAATCAATGGATCTAATGAAGGTGATTACACTCTAGTTGATTTTCATGTTGAACCTGCTCAAGTTGCAGAACTTGATCGTGTATTACGCATAACAGACGAATGTCAACGTCACATGATCGTAAGAAGAGCTGACAAAGATTAGCTTAAAAAATTTTTATAAATTTAGAAAATTACTAAAGAAAGGCAAAAAATGGGAATAAATAAAGTAATGTTAACAGGGAATTTAACTCGTGACCCTGAACTTAGACAAACCAGCGGAGGAATGTCTGTATTAGGTTTTGGAATAGCTGTAAATGATAGGCATAAAAACTCACAAACTGGTGAATGAGAAGATTATCCAAACTTTTTAGATTGTACATTGTTTGGAGCTAGAGCAGATGCTTTAGTAAAGTACCTTACAAAAGGAACAAAAGTTGCTATTGAAGGTAAGCTTAGATATAGCACTTGAGAGCGCGAAGGTCAAAGAAGAAGTAAAATTGAGATTATTGTAGATAATATAGAGTTTATGTCTCCTAAAAACTTCTCTAGCGCATCACAACCTCAAGTTCAGGAATCTGCTGAGTCACAAACAAATAAAGTTTCTTCAATAGATACTAATGCTGATGCATATGGTGATGAAATTCCATTCTAGATATTCTGGATAAAATTCATTTAATTTAGAAAGGATAATAATGAAAAAATTTGAGAAGCAACCAATAAATAAACCATGCAAATTTTGTCAAGATCACACAGAGTATATTGATTATAAAGATGTTAAATTATTAAAAAAATATACAACAGATAAAGGCAAAATAAAAGCAAGGCGTTTAAGTGGAAATTGTGCACAGCACCAAAAAGAAATAGCTAATGCTATTAAGCGTGCAAGAATTATGGCACTAATTCCATATTCTATTAAATCTGTAAGCAAACGTCTTGGGCGTCGTCGATAGGAGGCTACTATGAAGGTTATACTATTAAAAGAAGTTAAAGGTCGTGGTGGCGAAGGCGATATAATTGAGGTAAAAGATGGTTTTGCAAATAACTATTTAATACCGCAGTCTTATGCTGTTAAAGCAACAAAAGGTTCACTTAAGCAATTAGAAGAACGACGTGCAAACATAGCTAAACGTGAAGAGGTTCGTATCGCTCAAGCAAAAGAGATTTTTGAAAAAATTAACGATATTAAATTCAAAGTAAAAGTACAGATTGGAGAAGAAGGTCAACTTTTCGGATCTGTTACAAATCAAATGATTGCTAGTTCTATTAAACGTGTTGTAGGTGTTGAAATTGACAAGAGAAGAATTGATATACGTAAAGCTATAAGAACTGTTGGGCTTCATAAGGTCGAAGTTGTAATTTATAGGGATATTAAAGCAGTTGTCAATGTTGTTGTTGGCGGAGAAGACCCAGAGAAGTTTTTAAGTGATCTTAAAGCTAAAAAAGAAGGAAAAAAGTCAAAAGCAAGTAAAGATAAGAAGAAAACTAAAGAGAAAAAAGAAGATAATTAATTGTTGAGAAATCCACAAATTGAAAATGTGGATTTGTTAATAAATATTAGAAAGAAATTTAAAAAATTCGTTTTACTGGATAAGTAAAGCGGATTTTTTTATTGTTTTTGATCTTTTAAGTGTTTATAAATTGTTTATAAATTTATTTAATATTTTTACTTTGACCTGCTTTTTTTATGTTAAACTAAATTTAATCACACTGGAGTTTTTATGGCAGAAAATTTAGGTAATAATAAAAATAGTCAAAATTCAAGAATTATTTATGGGCAACAGGCTGTTGGTAAAAGTGTACAAAATGTACAAAATAGTGCAAACAACCAAAGGATGTTGCCTAACAACATTGAAGCTGAAAAGTCAGTTTTATCAGCCTGTTTGTTGAGTAAAACCGCAGTTGAAGAAGTTGTTACAAAACTAGAGGCAAAAGATTTTTTCAGACTATCTCACCAAACTATCTTTGATTGTATTTTAGACCTTTATAAAAGACATTTAGATGTTGATCATCTTACCCTACTAGAAAATGCAAAAGGTCGCGGTCTCCTTGAATCTATAGGTGGCGAGGATTACATTATTGAACTTGCAAGTAACGACTATTCGTTGACAAATTGAAGATCGCACACAGATATTATTAAACGTCAATCTGTATTGAGGGATTTAATCTTAGCTTCAGTTAAGATACAAGCTATGGCTTATGAAGCTCCAGATGATTTAAGTCTTGTTGTTGGTGATGCTGAAAAGTTATTATTTGAGGTTACAGAGAGAAAGTTAAAATCTAAATTTAAGAAGCTTGATTCTTTAATGTCAGATGCTTATCAAGAGATTCAAGAGTTAAGCATGAATAAAAGCAAATTAGTGGGTGTTCCTACTGGCTTTAAAGATCTAGATTCTGTGTTCAATGGACTTAGAGGAGGAGATTTAATTGTTCTAGCAGCTAGACCTGGTGTTGGTAAGACATCCTTTGCTTTAAATCTTGCTGTAAATTGTGCAAAATTAGGTGTTAAAGTAGCATTTATGTCTTTAGAGATGGGAGCTAATCAAATTACACAAAGAATACTATCAACAGAAAGCTCTGTAAACCTATCAAAAATAAGATCAGGAAAGTTAAACAGCAAGGATTGAACTGATATTGCATCATCTGCCGAGAGAATTGGGGACTTAGATTTATTTATAGACGACACGCCCGGACTTTCAATTTTTGATTTACGTGCAAAAGCTAGAAGAGAGCTTAGAGACGTTAAACCTAACGGAGGAATTATTATTGTGGACTACTTGCAACTTATGCAACCTCCAAGTGTAAGACGTGATGGGAATCGTGTTGTTGAGATTGCAGAGATATCAAGAGGGCTTAAAATCTTAGCTAAAGAGCTAAATATTCCTGTTGTAGCTCTCTCTCAATTAAATAGATCTGTTGAGAATAGAGGAAAACGAGGAACCAAGGGTAAGCCACAGTTGTCTGACTTGAGAGAGTCAGGGTCAATTGAGCAAGATGCTGATATTGTTATGTTTATTGATAGAAGCATGAACGAACAAGAGGCTGAGGATGACTCACGTCCTGATTGAAATACAGCAGAAATTGACATAGCAAAACACAGAAACGGTCCTACCAAAATAGTTACATTAAGATTCGAACCAAGATTTACAAAATTTGAGGATCTTGCACATAATTATAGCGATTCAGATGTTCAGGGCTATATTAATGGTAAAAACAATAATGGTTATTATAACAAGTACTCTTATTCTGCTAATCAATATGCAAATCCTAAACAACCAAGTACAAATGCATATTTAAATCCAAATTTATAAATTTAAAAATAACACATATAAAATCATTATTATTTTATATAATATCTTAGAAGTAGAAAGGATACAAAATGGAAGTTAATGCAACAAAAAATGGAGACAGTTTATTACTTAAAGTTTCTGGTCGTATAGACACTACAACAGCTCCTGAGCTGGAAAATAAAGTTGATGCTTTAATGGATGGTATTAAAAAAATCGTATTCGACTTTCAGGATCTTGAATACATATCATCAGCGGGATTGAGACTTTTATTACATTATCAAAAAGAAATGCTTGGCAATGGTGAGTCAATGGTTATTAAAAATGTTAACGAATTTGTTATGGAAGTATTTGAGATGACCGGATTCAAAGAGATCCTTACAATTGAAGAATAATATTTATTAAATTAAAAAATTAATATTAAGGTGTATTAATG
>CAVGFB010000074.1:0-8589 GCA_963628375.1 Gorillivita sp. (SeqCode) | reverse complement strand
ATTAAAAATTATTTTAAAATTTACTTGACATTTAATGATTTATATATAGAATGCCGTGAAACAAAATTAATATAAATTTAGGAGGAAATTTGAAAAACATAATTAATAAAATAATTGAGAATAAAATGTTGAGTTTTGTCGTATTAGCTTTTATGTTGGTTTTAGGTTTGTGGTGTTGCAGAACATTTTCAGCTCACGCAAATGAAAGCAATAATTTAGATGCAAATGAAGTTGAATCTTTAAGCGAAACATCAGGTATTGAGAATTCTAGTGACGAGGCTCCACTAGAGGCTTATGCATACAAAAGTGAAGCATGTGCAGAAACTGTACTTGTACTAAGATACGATAGATTAAAGAAAGAAGCTAGTACCTATCATCAGGTTGTTTATGATAATCTTCCAACCGCTGCTACACAAGCAAGCGATTGACCTTGAGATAGAGACAGAAGTGAATTTGATTATGTTATTATAGAAGATGATTTTAAAAACTATAGTGAGCTTACCAGCACAGCTTATATGTTTTCTAATTTTAGTTGTACTACAGGGCAACAACTTGATGGGTTTAAAAACCTAAACACTTCCAACGTTACAACCATGTCTAATATGTTTAACGGTTATGGTGGTCGTTCTTCTATATATGCTACTCCTGACATATCAAGCTGGGATATTTCAAATGTGACAGACACTTCTTACATGTTTTCTAACTATGGTAATAATTGTGTAATTTCATCTTTTGATCTTTCAAAATTTGATACATCTAAAATTACAAATTCTACAAAGATGTTAGAAGGGATGAAACTTAACTCAATAATTTTAGGTTCAAATTTCAATCTAGATTTATCCGTATCAGGCCTTTGTTTAACTAATGGTAGTGGAGCTACAAGTGCAACATGGTTTGACAAGATTGGTATTGGATATGAAAATTGCGGAATAGGAACATTGTCAAGAACAGAACCTACAACTTATTATGACACTAACCCATGTTGTGCTTATGGATATAAAGACACAACATCCAAAGAAGGGAAAACTATACTCGTACTTGCTTATGATACGGAAAAAGCATCACGTCAAGTAAGCCAAAAAGTTTATGATATTCCTACCGATAATGCTAATTCACCTTATTGGCCTTGAAGCGAGGACAGGCGCTCGTTTACTACAGTAAAAGTTAGTGATAATTTCAAATATTATAAAGGGCTTAAAAACACATCACTTATGTTCTCTCAATTTACTCAAGTATCTGAAAGTGAAGGGTTTGAGAATTTAGACACATCAAATGTAACAGATATGACTGGGATGTTTTTTGCTTATGGTTGTGCCCAAGAAAACCTAAACAATGTACCTAATGTATCAAACTGAAATACTTCTCATGTTAAGAGTATGTGTTCTATGTTTGGGTTTTATGCTTTTAGTTCTACAAATTTAAGTTTAGTTCCTGATGTATCAAAATGAGACACATCTCAGGTGACTAACTTGTATGGAATGTTTAATAATTATGGATCAGTTACAAAAGAATTGAAAGATTTACCAAACTTAAAAAATTGAGATACGTCAAATGTAACGGATGTGGCTTTTATGTTTTCAGTTTATGGTCCGGAATGTATTTTTGAAAATCTAGACCTTTCTAATTTTGATACAACACATGTTACAAAATATGAAAATATGTTGGGAAAGTTTAAAATCAAGTCAGTTACACTTGGCTCAAAGTTTAACTTAAATTTAAACAGTTCAGGAGCAGATCTTACTAATTCATCCTATGTATCTAATGCAACATGATATGACAAAGCTGGCAGCAAGTATGACGGATGCGGAATGGGAACTATAGCAAGAACAGAAGCTGTAACTTACTACGACAGTCCTCAAACAGCAAATTCTGAACAAATAAGTCTAAACTCTAGTGATAATTCTAATTACTTAGATGTTTTAAACAAAAAAGACAATTCACTAGATAAACGTAGACAAAAAGTTAAAGTTATCTAAAGTTTAAGTAAACAATCAACTAACGCAAGGCTCCCATTTTTGTGAATTGCAAAAGTGGGAGTTTTTTATTGCCTAAAAAAAACAAGAGATTTTATTCCACTACACTACACCACAATCAATAATTGTGTTTCACATGGGGATTTGTAAAAAATATAATTATTTTATAAACAATTTGACTACAAGAATTTAAATTTTAAAATATTTAAATAATTGAAAAATGTCAATTTTATTAGGAGGATTTATGACAAACGTACTTAAAAAAATTTGGGACAATAAAATCTTGAGCTTGTTTATGCTAGCTTTAATTTTGATTTGTAGTTTTTATGGGTGCAAGTTGATTACTGCTTATGCAGATGAGAGCAACGAACCTGAGGCAAGCGAAGTTGTATCAACGGTTGATGAGGAGGGTGTAGAGAATTCTGATGACGAGGCACCTTTAGAGGCTTATGGGTATTGAGAAGGCGATTCTCTTATACTTAAATATGATCAATATAGGGGAAGGAATTTGTCTTCATATAATACGTATGACATTCCAACATCTGCATCGCAAGCTTGTGATTGACAATGAGATCGTGATAGAGAAACTTTTAAAAAAATTATAATAGATGAGTCTTTTAAAAACTACAGCGGGCTGAAAAGCACTGCTTATATGTTTCAAAATTTTAAAAATGTTTCTGAGCATGAAGGATTCCAAAATCTAAATACAGAAAATGTTACAAACATGTCACACATGTTTGATAATTATGGGTCATTATCAGGTACGTTAAGCACTCCTCCTGATGTATCACATTGAAATACCTCTAACGTTATAGATATGTCATACATGTTTGAGAGTTATGCACAAAGTTCAGGTTGTGTAAGTTCAACTCCTGATGTATCACATTGAAATACGTCTAATGTTACAAATATGAAATGAATGTTTTGAATGTACGGAAGAAATTGTATATTTCCATGTTTAAATTTAGAAAGTTTTTCAATGGGTAAAGTTACTAATTATGAAAGGATGTTAGCAGTTAGAGTTAAATCAATTAAATTAGGTCATGATATTAATATAGAGTTTGGCAACCCTGGTGCATGTCTTACTAACAGTTCTGATGATTGGAATAGTACATGATATAGTCAAGATGGGGTTGAATGTCCACAGTGTACAATACCTCCAAGAGAGTCTACTACCACATATTATGATACTGTGCTTGTACCTTATGGTTATAGGGAAGGAAATAAACTCACTATAACGTATGATACAGAGATGTACATTCACGAAAACCAAGGTCAGGAGATTTATGATCTTCGCCATGAAAAGGGTATTGGTACGTGAAGTTGATATCATGATAGAGAGGAAATTACAGAAGTTACGATTAAAGATGATTTCAGAAACTTTCATGGACTTACAAGCACAGGATGAATGTTTTATAAGCTTTACAATGTAAATAAGCTTGAAGGGTGTGAAAACATAGATACATCCCACGTAACAAATATGACACAAATGTTTGATAGATTTGGTTCCGACTCTTTAACTATGGCTCCTAATGTTGCAAATTGAAATACATCAAATGTAACAAATATGAGCTATATGTTTTTAAGTTATGGAGGCTCATCGTTATGTGGGATGCCCGATGTGTCAAGATGGGACACTTCTAGAGTAACTAATACTCGCTCAATGTTTGAAAATTATGGAGAAGATAGAGTTTTTAAACTTGATCTTTCTAATTGAGATACTTCCAATATTACTGATAGAAAAAATTATGACAATATGTTATGTGACTGCAGACTTTGATCAATTACCTTAGGTGAAAAATTTGATCTTGTATTAGGGGCAGATTGATATTGCGAACATTCTGCATGCATATGTGATAGTGGAAAAGGCAGAAGCAATGAATGGCATGATGTATATGGTAACTGGTACAGTCCTAAATATTTTGGAAAAGAAAAAAGAACAGCACCAAAAACATACTATGATATATATACCAGAACAACGTCTACACACAAAAATTTAAGGTCTAGTTGCATGGACAAAAGTCAAGATTCTATAAATAAAAATGATAATGTGAATATACAAAATTCTGACTTAAACAAGTCTCAAATTAAGCAAAACGTTTCTTGTAAGGGCAATATTGAGGCAAAAGCAAACTCGCTTAACAAACGCAGGCAAAAGGTTTGTACACAATATTATTTAATAAACAAACCTACTTATACAGAAAACAAAGCAAAAACCATCTCGTTACATAAACGAAGGTAAGTAATATTCAAATAAATAAAAAAGTCAATTTTATTAGGGGACTTTATGACAAGTTTGATAAAGAAAATTTGAGAAAACAAAGTGTTGAGCTTATTTGTACTAGCTTTAATTTTGATTTGTAGCTTTTATGGATGCAAGTCTGTTATAGCTCATGCAGATGAGAGCAATGAACCAGAGTCAAATGAAGTTGCCTGAACATCCGATGAGGAGGCTGATGAAAATTCTAATGAGTTAGCACCTATGGAGGCATATGGGTATAAAGATGAGGGATGTGCAGAAACTGTACTTGTGCTTAGGTATGATAGATTAAAACAAAAGGAAGCTAAGTGAAGACACGTCTACGATATTCCAACATCTGCTACACAGGCTAGTGATTGACCATGGGATAATGAGAGATCTGAATTTACAAGAGTTATTATAGATGACAGTTTAAATGTTTATAGTGGACTTACTAGTACAGCTTATATGTTCTATAATTTTAAATGTATAGACGAACAAGAACAAGATAGGTTTAAGAATTTAAACACATCTAATGTTACTAATATGTCCAATATGTTTTGTAATTATGCTTACGATTCACCTTCAATTAATACAACTCCTGATATGTCTAGTTGGGACACATCAAAAGTTACAGACGTATCCAACATGTTTACTAATTATTGTAAAAGATGCGTGATACCATTATTCGATCTATCTAATTTTGATACAAATAGAGTTTCAAATTCTACAAAAATGTTAGAAGGCATGAAGATCAACTCAATAACCCTAGGTTCAAACTTTAATCTTAATTTAACATCATCAGGTGCTTGTTTAACTAATGGTAGTGGGAGCTCAGACGCCGCGTGATATGACAAACTCAATAAAAAATATGAAAATTGCGAGATTGGAACAATTTCTAGAACTGCACCTACAGTTTATTTTGGTGAACGAAAAGAAGCATATGCCTACAAAGATACAACAACCTGAGGAGGAAGTGGTGCTCTGGTTTTGACTTATGACAATGAAAAGCTGCTACATTCTCTTGCTAGGCAAACTATTTATAATATGACTACATGTGCGACATCAGAGGAATCATGAGAATGGAATAATGATAAAGGCTCATTCTTTAAAATTAAAATAAATGAAAATTTCAAATCTTTTGATGGTTTTTATAGCACTGCATATATGTTTTCTCACTTTGAAAATATAATATACAATGAAGGATTTGAGAATATTAATACGTCTCATGTTACAGACATGTCTAGTATGTTTCGTTATTATGGCAAATGTTCTAGAAATTTAGAAGAAGTTCCTGATGTGTCAAAATGAGACACTTCAAATGTTACAAACATGTCTTATATGTTTGTTAATTTTGGAGACTCTACTTTATCATTTAATCAAGTTCCAGATGTATCAAAATGAAACACCTCTAAGGTTAATGATATGTCCAATATGTTTGAGTGTTATTGTTGTAGCTCCGAAACGTTGGAATTAGTTCCTGATGTGTCAAACTGGGACACTTCAAACGTCACAACCATGTCTTATATGTTTCATGAATATGGAAGGAGTTGTAAAACATTAAATATAGCTCCTAATGTATCAAAATGAAACACGCCTAGGCTTACTGTTACAAAAAATATGTTTGAATGTTACGGAAACAGCTCTACAATCTCAAACTTAGATTTATCTAACTGGGATACAAGAAATATTGACGATTCAGAAAACTACAATGATATGTTTCGTGACATGAAACTCAGATCTATAACACTAGGTCCTAATTTTGATTTAGATCTAACGGGGCATGTTTGATTTTTGTTACATATAGCATGCTTAACAAACAGAAATGGTGAATATGATGCTGACTGGTATAGTGCGGATGGTTATTGCTGAATACACTGCAGAATGGGGAAAGTTAAGAGAACAGCACCAACAACATATTATGATAGAAGTCTAGAGCCATATGCATATATGGACAATATAACACGTGGTAAACAAAAAACTCTTGTATTGACATATGATGTTGATAAGGAATGACATAAAAGTCATGGACATATTGTGTACGAATTAGCCCAATCTGCTAGTCAACCAGGCGACTGACAATGAAATAATGATCGAGATTATTTTAATAAAGTACAAATAAACGACATTTTTAAATACTATAGTGGACCGTCAAGTACCGCTTTTATGTTTTCAGATTTTACTAATGTATTTGAAAGTCAAGGCTTTGAAAATATAAACACATCTAACGTAACTAATATGTCGCACATGTTTTGTAACTATGGTGGGTCTGTGGAAAACTTAAATTTCGTTCCAAATATATCGAACTGAGATACATCTAAGGTTAAAGATATGTCCTCAACATTTGAATGTTATGGTCACACGTCAGAAACATTAAATGTTGTTCCTGATGTGTCAAAATGAAATACAGAGTTGGTTAACGATATGTCTCATATGTTTAATGTTTATGGAGCTAGTTCTACTGTGCTGAATGCAGTTCCAAATGTGTCAAATTATAATATAGTTGAAGTTACGGATATGTCATACATGTTTTCTAGTTATGGATATCGTTCAAAAGTACTAAATTATGTTCCAGATGTGTCAAACTGAAGAACATTAAGGGTTAAAAATATGTCTTATATGTTTGATAATTATGCTTGTGAGTCTCGCACATTAAATGTTGTTCCTGATGTGTCACATTTCGACACACTTAAAGTAGAAGATTTATCATATATGTTTAGTGAGTATGGGCTTAATTCAGAGCAATTAAGTTTACTTCCAAATATTGGAGGATGAAGAAGTCATTATGGCCTCAAAGATGTATCTTTTATGCTTTACAGATACGGCTTCTACCACTGTACTTTTGATAATTTAAATCTTAAGAATTTTTATGCATTAAAAGAAACAAAGTGCGAAGGTATGTTGCGTTTTTTAAAGCTTAAATCAATTACGTTAAATTGAGTTTTTAATACTAACATAAGTTTAGTTGGACACCTTGGTGCTAATTTAACAAATAGCGAAGGTAAATGGCGAGCAACCTGGTGGGATGATGAGGGCAACGAGTATAAGGAATGTAATTTTAACCCTTTAGGTAAAAAAGAATACGAATTTAAGACATTCTATGATCATAATCCAAAAGCTGGGAATTCTGTTACATCGTCAAAAAATGCTAAAACACAAAAAAGCACAATTGATGTTGCCAAATCACATAATGTGTTAAAAAATACTGTCTTAGTTCCCAGCATTAAGCATGACAAGCCCACCTACACAGACAACAAAGCAAAAGACAATTTATTAGATAAACGAAGACTAGTTGTTCCCAACATAAAAATTTAATAAATTTGGCAAAAAATATATTTAAGGTTTTATTCCACTACACTCCACCACATATAATATTTGCATTTTACATGGGGATTTGTAAAAAATAGAATTATTTTATAAACAATTTGACTACAAGGATTTAAATTTTAAAATATCCATATAAATAAAAATGTCAATTTAACAAGGAGGATTTATGACAAATGTAATTAAGAAGATTTGAGAAAACAAAGTGTTGAGCTTGTTTGTGCTAGCTTTAATTTTGATTTGTAGCCTTTATGGGTGCAAGTCTGTTATAGCTTACGCAGATGAGAGCAATGAACCAGAGGCAAGTGAAGTTGCCTGAGCATCCGATGAAGCTGTGGAAAACTCTAATGATGAGGATCCATTAGAGGCTTATGCTTATAGAGAAGGCGATTCTCTTATATTTAAGTACGATCAATATAAGGGAAGGTATGTATTTACACACGATACGTGAGATGTTTCAACATCAGCCACTCAAGCTAGTAGTTGACAATGAGATTATTACAGAGAAGCTTTTAAAAAAGTTGTAATAGATGAATCTTTTAAAGATTTTAATGGGCTAACAAGCACGGCTTATATGTTTCATAATTTTAAAAACGTATCTGAGCATGAAGGTTTTCAAAACCTAAATACAGAAAATGTTACAAATATGTCATACATGTTTGATAGTTATGGTTCATTATCAGGAACTTTAGGCACTCCACCTGATGTATCAAACTGAAATACCTCTAACGTTACAGATATGTCATACATGTTTGAGAGTTATGCACAAAGTTCAGGTTGTGTAAGCTCAACTCCTGATGTATCACATTGAAACACCTCTAATGTTACAAATATGAAATGAATGTTTTGAATGTACGGAAGAAATTGTATATTTCCATGTTTAAATTTAGAAAGTTTTTCAATGGGTAAAGTTACTAATTATGAAAGGATGTTAGCAGTTAGAGTTAAATCAATTAAATTAGGTCGTGATATTAATATAGAGTTTGGCAACCCTGGTGCATGTCTTACTAATAGTTCTGATGATTGGAATATGACATGATATAGCGAAGATGG
>CAVGFB010000073.1:0-2712 GCA_963628375.1 Gorillivita sp. (SeqCode) | reverse complement strand
GGTCAAGGTGCTGTTACTATGGAAGAAATGCTTAAAGAACAAGCAAAGAAAAAAGAAGAAGAACAAAAGCAAGAACAAAAAAAAGCAGCTAAAAAGCTAGTTGAGAAAAAGGCACAAACATTAACAGAAATTCTCTCTAGTGACAATTCAGAAGGTAAAGATACAAAAGATACAAATAAGGAAGGTGAATAAATATGGCAAATATTACAGCCAGTATGGTAAAAGACCTGCGTGAGATGACAGGTGCTGGCATGATGGAATGCAAAAATGCTCTTAAAGAAGCAGACGGAGATACTAAGGCAGCAATTGACATTTTAAGAACTAAAGGTTTAGCTGCAGTTGAAAAGAAGGCTGGGAGAGCTACTAATGAGGGTACTATTGTTGCAGTTGTAAGCGATGAAAAAAAATGTGGTGCTCTAGTTGAACTCAATTGTGAGACTGACTTTGTTGCTATTAACGAAAAATTTGCAAATTATGGTAAAAAAATCGCTGGTGCGGTACTAGATTGTAGACCAGATGATGTTGATTCTTTATTGAAGTGTGATGTTGATGGCGAATCTGTAGAGGAAATTTTGACTGATGCGATTCATGTATTAGGAGAAAATACAAAAGTTGCTAGATTTAAAGTTGTTGAGGGCAGTGCAATATCAAGTTATATTCATGCTGGTGGAAAAATTGGCGTTTTAGTTAACTTTGATGTTGAAAATATAGACCTAGATAGCCCTGAGTTTATAAGTTGTGGTAAGGATGTTGCTATGCAGGTAGCAGCTATAAATCCTATTAGTGCTACAAGAGAGGATGTTCCTAAAGACGTTATTGACCATGAGCTTTCAATATATAAAGCACAGGCTGCAGAGTCTGGTAAACCAGAGCAAATTCAAGAAAAGATTGCTCTAGGGCGCATGAATAAGTTCTATAAAGAGCGTTGTTTAACAGAGCAAGAGTTTGTTAAAGATTCTTCTACTACTGTACAAAAATATGTTGACAGTGTTGCTAAGAATTTAGGTGGAAAAATTAAAGTTAAAAGCTTTGTTCGTTTTCAATTAGGTGAGTAAATAGAATTTTATTGTCATAAATATTAAATTTAAAAATTAAAGTGTAATCTTTATTTTTAGATTACACTTTTTTTATTGCATAATTTTTATGTAAAACATAGAATGTAAATTTTTTAAATTACTTACTTCAACAATCTTTCTAAATCATCCTCAGGTGTTGAAATAGGTGTTATATTATATTTTTCAACCAAAATGTCTAGCACATTTTTAGATACAAATGCTGGCAAGGTAGGACCTAGGTGTATATTTTTGATTCCTAATGATAAAAGTGTCAATAACACTGTAACAGCTTTTTGTTCGTATCATGATAAAACAAAAGATAGGGGTAAATCATTAATGTCACACTTAAACGCACCAGCTAATACGCTAGCTACCTGTATTGCACTATACGTATCATTGCATTGTCCAACATCTAAAATTCTAGGAATTCCTTCAATATCTCCTAAGTCAATATCATTAAAACGATACTTACCACATGCAAGAGTTAAAATTAATGTGTCTTTTGGAGTAAGCTTTACAAAGTCTGTATAGTATTGTCTACTCTTGCAAGCTCCATCGCACCCTGCAACCAAGAATATGTGTTTTATTTTGCCTTCTTTAATTAAATTAATTATTTTATCTGCGTTTTCTAAAATTGCATCTTTTCCAAAACCTGTTGTAGCGCAATTCCCACCATTAATACCTAAAACCTCAGTATTAGTTAAATAACCACCTAAGCTCTTAGCTTTAGCTATAACCTCACTAAAGTTTTTGTCTCGTCCAATATGTTTAACTTCAGGGTAAGCAACTACAGCTGTAGTAAAGACTCTATCTTTGTAGCTGTCCAATGGTGGCATAAGACAATTTGTTGTAAATAATATTGGAGCAGGAATGTTGTCAAACTCCTTTTTTTGATTTTGTCATGCTGTTCCAAAATTTCCTTTTAAGTGTTTATATTTCTTAAGATTTGGATATGCGTGAGCAGGAATCATCTCGCCATGAGTATATATATTAACTCCACTGCCTTCTGTTTGTTTTAGTAACAGATCAAGATCATGAAAGTCATGACCAGAAACAACAATAAAAGGCCCTTTTTCAATGGTTAAAGGAACTTTTGTAGGAGTAGGCGTGCCATAAGTTTTTGTATTAGCATTATTTAGCATCTCCATACATTTTAAGTTGTACTTACCACACTCAAGTACTACATCTAAAAGTTCACTGGTTGACAGATCTTCGCCCAAAGTAAAAACAGCTTTCAAGAAGAATTTATTTATGTCTTCATCACTATGTCCCAAAACATTAGCATGGTAAGCATAAGCTGCCATACCTCTAAGTCCAAACAAAATCAAAGACTTTAAACTTCTTATATCTTCATCTGCATTTCAGATTTTGTTCATATCGTAATTATCAGTTCTTCCACAAGGAGATGAACATGAATCACAATCTGGAACTAATCTAGATTTTTCATTGTTCACTTTATTAATTAAAGAATTTAGCCTTTGCTTGTCAAAGCACACATTTGTAATTGTCGTAAATAATGACTCAATTATAAGATTATAAGTTGTTGAATTGACGTCTGGATTATTATCGGCTGCTCGCGTAAGTCCAATCAAACATCCAGTAAGCTTATCTTGTAGATTAGCAACTTCTGGAGTTTTTCCACATACTCCACTAATAT
>CAVGFB010000072.1:0-2916 GCA_963628375.1 Gorillivita sp. (SeqCode) | reverse complement strand
CAGTTAATTTAAATACTGTAAAAACTTCAGGTAAACCTGGTTCTGTAAAAGTTGCTTCTGTATCAATTGACGTTGATAATCATCCAAGTGGCAAAGATGTTGTTATACGTATGCTTGATTGAATCAACAAGGCATCAGATGAAGGTGCAAAACTAGTAGCCTTTCCTGAGTGTTCTTTTGGAACTGGTTCTAAAAGTGCCGATGACTACTTAGACACTGTGACTGGTATTGTGGATGATGATGAAAAGAGAGACTTTTATAAATCGGGGCTAGTTGAAGATCAGGACAATACAAAACTTCTTATTGAAAAAGCTAAAGAGCGTAATATTTATATTGTATTTAATACGTATGAGTGTGACTCTTCACTTGTTCCACCTACGTTATATAATGCATCTGCTTTAGTCGGTCCTGAGGGCTTTGTAGGTAAATATCACAAAGTTCATATGCCAGGAGGGGAGCAGCTTTTAGCATCTCCTGGTAAGGACTATCCGGTTTTTGATACTTCAATTGGAAAAGTGGGAATGTTAATTTGTTTTGATTTTGCTTTTCCTGAGGCACACAGATGTATAACATTAAACGGTGCAGAGATTGTTGTACTTTCAACAGCAGCTCCACTTACTAATCTAAAAGATCCAGAAAACGACAAGGGGCTTGATTTCCTACGTACACAAATCAAAGCTAGTTCTTATTCAAATCAGGTTAACTATGTTGTTTCAAACAATGCGAATCCAGGAGCATTTGCACATTCCATGATTTTTAATCCATGTGGGGAATTGCTTGGTGAAACTGAAGGTTTTAACGAAGGAATGGTTGTTGCCGATTTAGGTATTATTAAAGAAGAATTACTACAAGCGCGAATTTTTGAGAATGGCGGTCTTAATGTATTAAAATCGCGTGAGCCACAAACGTATGGTAAAGTTTGTGAACCGGTGAGATAGCTTAATTTGCTAAATTAAAAACTTTGCAATTAATGTACTTAAGATATAGAGATATAAAATTGTAAAAGGATGATACATTTTAGATTTTTTGATATAATTTACTAATGGAAACTTTAAATAAAAATATTCAAAACAAAAATTATGATGTAGTGATTGTTGGTGGAGGTGTTGCAGGTTGTTGTTTGGCTAGAGAGCTGAGCAAATACAATGCAAAAATTTTAGTACTTGAAGCAGGGCTTGATGTTGCACCTCTTACGAGTAGAGCAAACAGTGGTATTGTTCATGCTGGGTATGATCCAAAACCAGGGAGCTTAAAAGCAAAGTACAATGTTTGAGGTTCTAAGGTTTATCCAAAATGAGCTAGTGAACTTGGGTTTCAATACAAGCGTAACGGTGCTTTTGTTGTTGCTTTTGACAAACATGATATGGATACAGTTCATATGCTCTATGAACGTGGGATAGAAAATGGTGTAGAAAACTTAGAGATCTTAAATAAAGATCAAGCTCTAAAACTTGAACCAAACCTAAATCCTAACATTGAGGGAGCTTTATACATTCCTACTTCTGGTATATGTGACCCGTATCAGGTAGCATACAGGTCAGCTGAAAACGCAATAAACAACGGTGCTAAAGTAAAACTTAAAACAAAAGTCATTACAATTAAAATTAACAAAAGTCAAAATTATAATTTTAATATTACGTGTGAAAACGGAGAAGAATATAATGCGAAATGTATTGTTAATGCTGCTGGTGTTTATGCAGACGAGATTAACAATATGGTGTCTAGTGATAAAATTAAAATTAACCCTAAACGTGGGGAGTATTGTTTATTTGATACTACGTATGGTGATTATTTCACAAATACAATATTCCAATGTCCAACAAAAGCTGGCAAAGGAATTTTGGTTGCGCCTACAGTTCATGGGAATTTGTTTATAGGACCTACCTCTGAGCCAATAAAAAACAAGGATGACCTTTCAACTACAGTCATAGGCTTAAAATACACTCAACAACAAGCTCGCAAGTCTTGACCTGATCTGGATATGAGAGGCCTTATTACTAATTTTAGTGGCGTGCGCGCATGCGGAGATACAGGGGACTTTATTATAGGAGAGGCTAAAGACGTACAAAATTTTTGAAACATTGCAGGTTTTGAATCTCCTGGGCTTACATCTGCTCCTGCTGTTGCAGAAGATATATCTAAAAAAATTGCAGATAAACTTAACCTTTCAGAAAACAAAAATTTTAATTCTTGTAACAAGATCGTAAAGCGTTTTTATGATATGAACTCACAAGAACGTGAAGAACTAATAAAACAAAATCCAGATTTTGGACACATAATTTGTAGATGTCATAAAGTGACAGAAGGGGAGATAAAACTTGCATTAGAAAATCCAGTGCCAATGGCAAGCTTAGATGCAATAAAATGGCGTACTGGAGCAACTATGGGAAGATGTCATGGGGGTTTCTGTACTCCTGAGATTGTCAAATATATTTGCAGGAAATACTCAATAAAACCTGAGGATATTGACAAACGAATGTATGATTCGTGAATGTTTGATCATGCAAAATCTGATTATTTAAACCTAGTTGAGTCAAGTTTTAAATCAGAAAATATAACAATTTCTTCTATTAATTCAATTGATGATCAAATAGATAAATGCGATAAACTTAAAAATTCTATAAGTAAAAATAATACAGAAAACAAAGATAAAATAAATTTCGACCTTTGCATTGTTGGAGCTGGTGCCTGTGGTCTTGCTGCTACAATTTCTGCTATTGAGACGGGTTGCACAAGTATTTGCCTTATTGACAGAGAGTCTAAAATTGGTGGAATTTTAAAACAATGTATCCATAGCGGATTTGGTCTTGAACACTTTAAAGAAGAGTTAACTGGTCCTGAGTATGTTCATCGAGAGGTACTTAAACTTTACAATTTATTAGTTCAAAATAACAACGTTAACTTAGAGATATTAAA
>CAVGFB010000071.1:0-3580 GCA_963628375.1 Gorillivita sp. (SeqCode) | reverse complement strand
CTCCAAGTGCAATAAATGGAATAGGTAGACTGTCTCCTGTGCTAGATGATGTTGAACCTCCATCATAGCTTGACGGATTATCATCACTTGCTGGAGTTGGTTCAGGAGTAGGTGTAGGGTCTGGGGTTGGAGTAGGGTCTGCTTTTGTAAAACTAGCAGAAGCTTTCATATTGCCTGTTACCTCATCACCTAATGAAGACTTAAAATTCTCTGGCTCAATGTTTCAACTCTCAAACTTAGCACCATCATAAGGTATAGCTGTATAAGTGAACTTTTCACCTTTATATGTAATAATTAAATTAGCTCCATCAATTGTCACATCACTTACCGTCTCATAAATGTCAGCTTGATCATCGGCCTCTTGACCACTGATCTGAATGTGTCCAAGATCAGTATCGTTAACATCAAGATTTAGTTTATATATTTTATATGCTGTTAGTTCAAGTTGAGCACTTACTATATTTTCAAGAGATTGTTCTAAAACATAACCAGAATCATAATTTATACTAAAACTTCCGTTTGTACCTGTTTTTATACCTTCTATTCTATAATTTCCATTTTCGTCCGTAGTTGATGTATAAACTTTTGGCTCTGTAGTTGTAAGAGTAACAGTCGCATTGCTTACTGGTTCTCAAGAAGAGTATGTTGTGACAGTACCATATAAATATGAAGTTGGTTGTCTAAAGTATGCGGTAGCTCTTAAATTGCTTGTTACAGTTTCATTTAATGTTGAGTTTGAGTTTTCTGATTGAATTTCCCACCTGTCAAATTCTGATCCTTGTTTAGCTTCAGGTATAAATGTTTTTTCTTCTGTATCGCTTCCTTGTCTAGTGCGTACAGTTAATTTATTAGTTTCGTTATCAACTTGAATATCACTCAACGTCTGAATAATGTCTTGCGTACTTGAGGCCTTCTCGTCTGTAGCTGTGTCTATAATTTGACCTTGATTTGTATCGTTAACTGCAAGATTTAAAGTAAATATTTGGTATGCAGTCAAGTTTATGGTGTCGGCGCCTTCGCCGATAGTGTAGGAAATTTTTTCTAAAGTTCATTCGTCAGAATCTAAAGAAAATATTCCTTTATATTGTGAAGCATCATCAAATTTTATAGTAAAAGACCCATCAAGGCCTGTTATAGCAGTTTTTTCGACTCCTTGGTTAGAGGTGAACTTAATTGTGTAGTCTGCTATTGGAATATCATCAATGTCCTTTACTATTCCCGTAGGTGCTATTTTTTCAAAGTTAGCAACAGCGTTTATATTACCTGTTACAGTATCTCCTAGATTTGAATTTGTGTCTGCTGACTTAACATCTCAATATTTAAATATCGCAATGTCTTTTGCTTCTGCTGTAAATGTAGTTCCAGAACCGTTATTCGGAAAACTTCTATTAATAGTTAAAGATTCGCCTTGAGTGGTTACGCTGTCTACACTTTCTGCAATTTCAAATGAACTAGGAGCATCTTGGCCTGTTTTACTCGTTATTTTCCCTAAATTATTATCGTTAACAGATAGATTTAAATTATATAATTTATATGCAGTTAAACTAATATCTTCTGTAGGAAAGTCATAAACCTTTGTTTCATTCATAATATATCCAGTTGAAGAACTTACAGAAAATGTGCCTGAAATAGAAGAAACTCCTTCAAATTTTACCTGAAATGATCCATCCTCTGAAACTTGTGCCGGTCGTGATAAACCATCCGTGTTAAAATAAATTTGTTTAATTTTACTTACTGCGCTTCCTGATGTGTCTATTATTTTACCAGTTATTGTAACTTCTGGTTCATTGCCGCTTTTAAGCTCTTGATTTTGCTCACTTTTTGTCTCGCCTGCAGTTGCGTTAACTTTAATAAAAGCAACACATACACATGCCATAGCAACAACAAAAGCCATCATGATATAAATTAGTTTTTTGTTTAAATGTTTCATAAAATTCCTTTCTTTTAGATTTCCAAAGGTAAATTATACAAATATAAAATAATATTTCATTATTTTTTTCTAAATTATTATTTTTATTTAAGAAATAAAAAAAGTGGATGTCATAATTAACATCCACTAATTTTTAAAGTTTATTAATTTATCTAACTTTTAAATAAATTTCTTTTTTATAACAACAGCACAACCAAGTGCACCTAATGCTCCAAGTGCAATAAATGGAATAGGTAGACTGTCTCCTGTGCTAGATGATGTTGACCCACCATTATCATAACTTGATGGACTATCATCACTTGCTGGAGTTGGATCCGGTGTTGGTGTAGGTGTAGGATCTGGAGTTGGAGTAGGTTTTGGGTCTGGATCTGGAGTTGGATCTACTTTTTTCTCAAAATTAGCAGTAGCAGTTAAATTACCTGTTACAGTATCTCCTAGACTTGAGTTTGTGTCTGCTGCCACAACTTCTCAATTTTTAAATGTAGCGCCATCTTTTGCTACTGCTTTATACGTAGTATCTACTCCCTTATATGTAACAACTAAGTCCTCTCCATTAGTTTTTACCTGGCTTTGAGACTCATAAATATCATGTTTAGCATCAGCTTCTTGACCGCTTATCTGAATATGTCCTAGCTCTTCGTCGCTAACTGCTAAATTTAATTTATATATGTGATATGCTTCTATTTTAAAATCATCATCACTTTCTTGCAAGTTGTCAATAGACTTTTCTAATACATAACCAGAATCATAATTTATTGTAAAACTTCCAGTTACTCCTTGTGGAAGATCTTCCATTGTGAAAGATCCTGTACCGTTTGTTTTTACTGTATATGTATTAGCTTCTGGTTTTGTGGTTGTAAGAGTAATTGTGGCGTTGCTTACTGATTCTTGTGATGTATTTGATACCTGACCTCATATATGAAGGGTTTCAACAGGCTCTTCTTTCCTTTCGAAGTTGGCAGTAGCGTTTATATTGCCTGTTACAGTATCTCCTAGATTCGAGTTTGTGTCTGCTGACTTAACATCTCAATATTTAAATATCGCACCGTCTTTTGCTTGTGCTGTAAATGTTGTTCCATGGCCGTTATTCGGAAAACTTCTATCAATAGTTAAATTTTCGCCTTGAGTATCTACACTGTCTATACTTTCTGCAATTTGAAATGAACTAGGAGCATCTTCGCCTGTATAACTCGTTATTTTCCCTAAATTATTATCGTTAACAGAAAGATTTAAATTATATAATTTATATGCAGTTAAACTAATATCTTCAGGTGTAGGAAAGTCATAAACCTTTGTTTCATTCATAATATATCCAGTTGAAGAACTTACAGAAAATGTGCCTGAAATAGAAGAAACTCCTTCAAATTTTACCTGAAATGATCCATCCTCTGAAACTTGTGCCGGTCGTGATAAACCATCCGTGTTAAAATAAATTTGTTTAATTTTACTTACTGCGCTTCCTGATGTGTCTATTATTTTACCAGTTATTGTAACTTCTGGTTCATTGCCGCTTTTAAGCTCTTGATTTTGCTCACTTTTTGTCTCGCCTGCAGTTGCGTTAACTTTAATAAAAGCAACACATACACATGCCATAGCAACAACAAAAGCCATCATGATATAAATTAGTTTTTTGTTTAAATGTTTCATAAA
>CAVGFB010000070.1:0-8828 GCA_963628375.1 Gorillivita sp. (SeqCode) | reverse complement strand
AATTAAGATAGTTTTATATATCTTATAAATTTAATAACTAGATTTTAAAATCTGATCCTATTATAATCAACACATCACTTGAAAGTGTATATCTACCGCTTGACTGAACGAGTCTTCCGTTGTTTAGTGAATTCTTAACAGCTTGTGCGTTGTTTTTCATAGATTCATTATCATAAATAATTAAAGTTTCTTTATATACATTAGATTCTGCATTACCAGTTTTTTTAACGTTGTATCCTAGATTGGTCAAGTTTTGTGCAATAATTGATGCTGCACCTGTAACACCAGCTCCATTTTGAATTGATATTGAAAAAGAACTAGGAACAATATCTGATATTGTAGCTTCTTTATTTTGTGTGTTAATTTGACCTAAAGTTAAATTGTACTTTAATTGTCGTCAATTGGTTGAATCTGTAATATAGACTTTAACTCCTTCTCTAAATGAAACACTTCCTGGGAGGTATGTATCATTAATGTCATCTATAGACAAACCCTTTAATCTATCACAAAAGCTAGAGATTCCATTAGTTTCAAAATTTGTTTTAAAACAACCAACAAGTTTGTCGATATTCGATACAAGTTCAAAGTTGTCACAATTAATAATTGAAGTAAGCATTCCTTTAGCAAATATTCTCTGGTTTTCCAAATATAGAGAATTTGAGTAATCTTTTGTTTGAGAATTCAATAGACCTATAGCATCACTGCCATTTATGTGATTACGTCCTTCAGGTAAATACTTATCTAAAACATCAGGATTATCAATTTCAGATTTGAGATTTACATCTATTCCATTAAATACATCAACTGATTTTTTTATTCCATCTAGATTTGTTTTAACAAAATAGTTAATAGAAGCATCAATTAATGAAGAAACAGAATCTATAAGCTCTCCATCTCCTTTGTTTTTTGCAATATTATATAAAGTTGTTGCACCACCTTCTTTGCTTGTTACATAAGTATCCACTGGTAAAGATATAATTATTACATTTTTTTCACTATAATCTATTCTGGTGATAGTCAACAAATCGTATTCATTGTTATTATTGTTTTGCGTATTTGCAGCAAACAATAAATATGTAGGAGAATTTTGTTGCTCTTTAACTAAACTTTTCGTTTGATCACTGGGGAGAGAGATTTCGGAATTTGTGTGTATGTTAAAACCAATAATACCAGCAATAATACCTATTACAAGTACAATTATAATTAAAAATAATATTTTTATAAAGCGGAGCTGTTTTGCACTAAAGCTAAAATTTATTTTAGATTTTTTATTTAAGCTTGGTAAGCTTGAATTTTGTTTATATTTTGGGTTAACAGTATTTCTTTTAGACTTTTTTTGTAAGTTTACTCTATTATGGGCTCCTGATTTGTTGTTTTTATTTAACATGCTATCTTATTTATTGTCTATTCTTTTACGACATACATCAGCTCCAAGTTTTTTTAACTTGTAACAAAAATTCTCATAACCTCTGTCTATATGTCCTATATTTCTAACTATAGTCTGGCCATTAGCAATGATTCCAGCTAACACAAGGCTTGCCCCTGCTCTTAAGTCTGTACTATAAACTGGTGCACCACTTAAAATAACAGGCCCTTCAACATAAGCACGATGACCTTTTAATGTAACATTAGCACCCATTCTTTTTATCTCCTCTGCAAACATAAAACGATTTTCAAAAACATTTTCAGTGATTACACTAACTCCATAAGCTTGTGTGCATAAAAGCATAATTTGAGCTTGAAGGTCTGTAGGGAACCCTGGGTGTGGAAGAGTTTGTATGTCAATTGCATTTAATTTTTTATTTTTATTTCTAGATATTGTTATTGAATTACTCGTGCAATCTATGTCAAGCCCCATAGATTTGAGTTTTAATATAGTTGAATTTAGGTATTCACGACTAATATTACATACACTTAAAGGACCTGAACTTAAAGCACCACCGATAAGAAACGTTCCTGCTTCAATTCTGTCTGGACATGTTTTGTATGTACAAGGATGCATTTTATCTACATCTACACCTTCAATAATAATAGTGTTGCTACCTGCACCTTTGATTTTTGCGCCCATAAGATTTAACATGTTTGCTAAATCTTTAATTTCAGGCTCACAAGCAGCATTGTATATAATCGTAGTTCCTTTTGCGACACAAGCTGCCATTAAAATATTTTCTGTTGCCCCAACGCTTGGAAACTCTAATGATATAACACTATGATTTAGATGTTTTTTAACATTACCTATTAAATATCCGTATTCGACTTTAAACTCTACACCAAGGTTTTTCAGCCCTATTAGATGCATATCAATTTTTCTTGCTCCTATCCTGCAACCTCCAGGCAATGCTACTTTTGCTTTTCCAAATCTAGCTAATAGTGGTCCTAAAACAGCAATACTTGCACGCATTTTTGATACTAACTCATAATCAGTTTGAAATTTATCTATGGTGGAGGTGTCTATTGATACAGTATTGTGTTGAAACTCCACTATAGCACCAAGTTGTTGAAGAACCTTGCATATTATATGAATATCAGAAATATCTGGAACATTTGTAATTGTACTTTTGCCATTTCCTAAAATTGAAGCTGCAATTAATTTAAGAGCAGAATTCTTGGCACCTGAAACTTCTACACTTCCTGTAAGTGTATTATTTCCATTAACTATAATAACTTCTTTTGATTTCATAATTAATTTATTTACTCAGTATTTAAATATCTAAAATAATAAAAATTATAATTTATGTTTCAGTTTATTTTTTATAAATTTATAAACTTGATTTTAAAAATTTCTATTCTTTTTTCTTTTTAATACTAAAAAATAACCAATTTTTGATAAAATAATGACATGAAATTATTGAGTTATTGACTTATTCATTTATTAAATCAAACTTATACTTTTTAAGGAGGAATGTTGCCTGTAGATAAATCAACACATTATACTGGTTCTGATATACAAGTACTAGAGGGTCTAGAGGCTGTTCGTAAGCGTCCAGGAATGTATATAGGGTCCACAGGCCCTAAAGGCCTACACCATTTAGTTTATGAGGTTGTAGATAATGCCGTGGATGAAGCTTTAGCTGGTTTTTGTAAAAATATTGAAGTTGTCCTACATCAAGACAACTCAATTACCGTGAGTGATGATGGTCGTGGTATTCCTGTTGACGTTCATCCAAAAGAAAAAATCCCTACTGTTGAGGTTGTTTTGACTGTCTTACACGCTGGTGGAAAATTTGGTGGCGAGGGCTATAAAGTTTCTGGTGGACTTCATGGTGTAGGAGTTTCTGTTGTTAATGCCCTGTCGTCTAAGCTAGAGGTTATTGTCTGTAGAGATAATAAAAAATATGAGATTGCATTTGAGAGAGGAAAAACCTCAACTAAATTACATGAGGTAGGTACATCTAAAAAAACTGGTACCATTGTACATTTTTGACCAGATGAGGAAGTTTTTACTGAAACATGTGTATATGATTACTCAACTTTGGCTGAAAGATTTAGAGAAATGGCTTTTTTGAATAAAGGTCTTAAAATTACATTAATTGACAAAAGAAGTGCAATAGACAGTTATGATATAAATTCTGATCAAAATGAGGAAGTTTTTGCAGATCAAAACTTAGAAAATAATGATTTTATAAGCGACAAAGAGGAAAACAAATACAAAACGCAAACTTTTTGTTATGACGGTGGAATAGTTGATTATGTCAAATATCTAAACAAAAATAGAGATGCGCTAAATAAACCAATATATTTTAACGCTGAAAATTCTGATGGTCATGTTGAAGTATCTCTGCAATGAACAACTGGCTTTTCTTCAAATAGTGTTTTAGCGTTTGCAAATAATATAAATACACATGAGGGAGGCTCTCACCTTGATGGATTCAAATCTGCTCTTACTCGTGTTTTAAATACGTATGCAAGAAACAAAAATTTAATTAAAGAAAAGGACAGCAATTTATCAGGAGATGATTGCAGGGAAGGTTTAGCCGCTATAATTTCAGTAAAATTACACGAACCACAATTCGAAGGTCAAACTAAAACTAAATTAGGAAATACAGAGATTAGGTCACTAGTTTATAACGCAGTAAGTGAAAAGCTGGCTATATATCTTGAAGAAAATCCCTCACCAGCAAAAAAGATTATTTCAAAAGCAACGCAAGCTCTTAAAGCCAGAGAAGCTGCAAGAAGAGCACGTGAAGCCACACGCAGAAAAGGCGTTTTAGATTCTTTTAGCTTACCAGGTAAATTAGCTGATTGTTCTAGTAGGGATGCAAGTAAGACTGAGATTTTTATAGTTGAGGGAGATTCTGCTGGAGGGTCTGCAAAACAAGCAAGGGATAGAAAGTTTCAAGCAATACTGCCCCTTCGAGGTAAAATTTTAAATGTAGAACGTGCTGGGCTTAGCAGATCGTTAGCGTCTGATACTATTTCTTCTTTGATAACAGCAATTGGGACTAATATAGGTCAAGATTTTAATGCTGATAATTGTAGGTATCACAGAATTATCATAATGACAGATGCTGATGTTGATGGTGCTCATATTAAATGTCTTTTACTTACGTTTTTTTATAGATACATGCCAGAACTTATATTAAAAGGTTATATTTATATTGCACAACCCCCAATTTTCGGACTAAAAAAGAAGAATTCTAAATCTCCTAAAATAGAGAGATATATATACGATGAAAATGCATTAAATTCTACACTTAAAGAATATGAAGATTCAACAAAATTTGATGTTCAGCGTTATAAGGGTCTAGGAGAGATGGATCCTTCACAGCTTTGAGAGACAACAATGGCACCAGAGAGTAGAATTCTTTTGCAAGTAAACATTGATGATGCTCAAATGGCCGAAAGAACGGTAAGTGAGCTTATGGGAGACGCTGTAGAACCTAGAAAGGTATTTATACAAACTCATGCTAAAGATGTTAGATTCTTAGACATTTAATTTTTTAGGAGATGTTAGATGAACGATATTGAAAATAACAATATAGATAATAATAGTAATGAATTTGGAGATAACGTAATAGAGTCTACATATATCCCGCATGGCCAGATAGTACCTAATGCGAATGGGGGAGACGGCACTATTGTTAAATCTGCTCATTTAGGGCCAGAAATGCAAACATCGTTTTTAGAGTATTCGATGTCTGTTATTGTATCTCGTGCCCTTCCCGATGTAAGAGACGGTTTAAAGCCTGTTCATAGAAGAATACTTTTTGCTATGAATGATGCTGGTTTTACTCCAAACAAGCCTCACATGAAATCAGCAAGAACTGTTGGTGATGTTATAGGTAAGTATCATCCTCATGGAGATGTTGCTGTTTATGACACTATGGTTAGATTAGCACAACCTTTTAGCATGAGAGTTCCTCTTATTGATGGTCATGGCAACTTTGGAAGTATTGATGGCGATTCTCCTGCAGCTATGCGTTATACAGAAGCTAGACTTGATAAACGTGCTATGGAGATGTTGCGTGACTTAGATAAGGACACGGTTGAATTTTTACCTAACTACGATGAGAGTCTAAAAGAACCTGAAGTTTTACCTTCTAGGTTTCCGAATTTGTTAGTTAATGGAAGTAGTGGAATTGCTGTTGGTATGGCAACAAATATTCCTCCTCATAATTTAGGCGAAACTATAGATGCAGTATCTTTACTTTTAGATGATGAATCGACTAGTATTGAAGAACTTATGAAAGTCTTGCCAGGACCTGATTTCCCAACTGGTGGAATGATTATGGGAAAGAGCGGGATATATGATGCTTATAAAACTGGCAGGGGTTCTTTAACTCTAAGGTCTAAATGCGTCATTGAACCTAGAGGCAACAATAGATCTGCGATTGTTGTTAAAGAAATCCCATATCAAGTTAACAGGCAACGTTTATTAGAAAAACTAGGTGAGCTTGTTCGAGACAAAAAACTACCTGAAATTAGCAACATTCATGATGGAGCTGATAGACACGGTATTGATATTATAATTGAGTTAAAATCAAATGCTGTTCCTCAAGTCGTATTAAATAAATTATATAAGCAAACTCAAATGCAAGTAAGCTTTGGGGTTATAATGCTAGCTTTAGTTGATGGAGTTCCTAAAGTTTTAAATTTAAAGCAAGTATTAGAAAATTATATTATACATCAAATTGATGTAATTACACGTAGAACTAAGTTTGACCTTAATAAAGCTGAAAAACGAGCACATATTTTATCCGGTTATATTATTGCACTAGATAATATTGATAGAGTTATTACAATTATTAGAAGTAGTAAAACAGATACAGAAGCAAAAAATAAATTAACTGAAGAATTCGGTCTTTCAAAGGAACAGTCAGAAGCAATTTTAGAAATGAAGCTTCGACGCTTAACAGGTCTTGAAAGAGACAAAATAGAATCTGAGCTCGAAGAGTTAAATAAAAATATTGCGTATTTCAAAAGTGTGTTAAATGATGATAGATTACTTCGTAATATTATTAAAGACGAGATGAATGAAATTAAACAAAAATTTAACACTGATAGAAAAACAGAGATTGTGCATGATTTTAACGATATTAATTTAGAAGATTTAATTAAAAAAGAGGACATGGTTATAACTATGACTCATTCAGGGTATATTAAACGTCTACCAATTAGTGTATATAAAGGTCAAAAAAGAGGAGGCAAAGGTCTTAGTGCTACAAACTTAAAAGAAGGGGATTTTATAAAAGATATTTTTATTGCTAGCACGCATGATTACATTTTGTTTTTTTCATCTCGTGGTCGTGTTTATAGAAAAAAGGTTTATGAAATTCCTGAAGCTTCAAGAACTGCTAGAGGTAGTGCTATTATCAATGTATTGAGCTTATCTCCTGGAGAGACTATTGCTGCAGTTATATCTACAGATAGCTTTAAAGATGACGAATATCTAATTTTTGCTACGAGTTCAGGACTCGTTAAAAAAACAGAACTGAAAGCTTATGACAGTAATAGAACATCAGGTCTTATAGCAATTAATTTACGAGATGGTGATAATTTAATAGATGTTGCTAAAGTTAAAGATGATGATCGCATTATTATGGTGTCAAGTGAAGGTAAAGCTATAATGTATGAAGTTAATCAGGTCAGACCTACAGGACGTGGATCTTATGGAGTTAAGGGCATGACATTAGGTATTAACTCTAAGCTTTTAGGCATGAATGTTGTGATGGATAACCATGATCTTTTAGTTGTTACTGAAAACGGATACGGTAAAAGAACATTCATAAGCGAATACTCTTGTCAAAATAGAGGCGGCAAGGGAGTATACACAATAAAGATGACTAAAAAGAAGGGCTTTTTGGCATGTATGAAGGTAGTTTATGTTAAAGACGAGGTAATGCTTATAACTAAAAATGGAGTTTTGGTTAGAACTCCTGTCAGTGGCATTTCTAAATTAAGTAGAGCTACACAAGGTGTTAAAATTATGAATGTCGCAGACAATGATAAAGTTTGCGGAATTTCTGAGGTAAAAAAAGAAGAGGAATAATTGCTAGACTGGTTTATTGAATGTAGAGGTTTTAAGACAAGTTTGTTTAATTAATTATTAAAGTTAGATTATTGTGTAATTATATTAAAATACAACTTTAAGTAAATTTTATAGTTTTATTTTAAGGAGAAAAAATGGGATTATTTTCTAGATTTGAAAACAAAATGGAAGATGCTTTTGATTCTTTGGGAGACAAAATGCATGACGCTCCTATTTCTCCTGTACAAATTGCAAAAAAATGTGAAAAACAAATGCGTCGCAATAAGATGGTCGGTGCTGGCAAACAATATGCACCAACTTTGTATACAATTTTAGTTAATCCTAACGATGATGCTAGACTTGTAGGTTATTATCCTACGTTAGCAGGAGAGATGCAAACATATATTAAAGCTAAAGCAAACGAATCATCACTGGATCTTGATGGGGAGCCTTTAGTGAGATTTATAGTTGATGCAGATTTAAAACGTGGAAAGTTTGATGTTGTTGCAGAAACTGTGGCATCACCTATTATAGAGCAATTAAGAGAAGAAGAAAACGAACATTATGGCATTGTTGCTGCTCAAAATAAAGGACCTTTTGCTAGTCCGGCACAACAAAATTCAGATAATGCTCCTTCTGTAGCTCAACCAAATCCATATATACAACAAGCTCCAGCATCTTACCCATCAGTTAAACCTTCTCAAGTTCCACAAAGTTATCCTACACCAAACCCAAGTTTTGCTGTTAACAACCAAAATCAAACACCGTATAATGATAGTTTTGTATCTCATGATAATAAAGTAAATAAAAGAGAAGTTAAACCTGACAACTCTCAAATCGATCCGAGACTTTCTGCTGCTGAGCCTGTTGTGTTTGATAACAATTATGAAGCAACAGGAGGTCAAGTTAGTAAAAAAGATACTTCTATGCTTTCTAAGTCAGCAACTCTTAGAGATAATTCGAGTGGGAAAATTTATAACTTAAATACTTATACAAATGTATTAGGGAGAGAAACTACATGTAATATTGTTATTCCTGACGCAAATGCGTCAAGACAGCATGCACAGATATTGTATAACAATGGAATTTGAACCTTAAACGACTTAGGATCAACCAATGGGACATATATTAACAATATTCAAATTACTACAAGACAGCTAAACACAGGAGATATAATTACAATTGGTATGACCAATTTAACTTTTAATATTTGTTAAATTGTCTACCATAAGTATATTCATAATTTTGTAATTTCAATATATTTAACCTAATATTTAAAATTTTATTATGATCGACATTATTTTACTAATCATAAGACTTAGCATAATTGCTTTTTTGTATTTATTTTTATTTGCTATTA
>CAVGFB010000069.1:0-3230 GCA_963628375.1 Gorillivita sp. (SeqCode) | reverse complement strand
AAACAAACATAAACAACAAAGAACCAAACAACAACCGCAACGCCCACACAGGCGTGAAGAAATCACCCACATCTCACTTACAGAATAAGCGAGATGATGGTAAAGGCAAACCATCAGGGAGGTAGTGATGAATACATTAAATAAAGAATTGGATAGACTGAATAAACTATTGAGTAACGCTGAGAAAATTGAGGAGAATTTAAATCAGAAACTAAAAAATCAACGAATAAAAATTAACGAATACAGAGCAAAGATAAAAAAAATAGAAGCAGACGTAAATGATAAGAGAAGAATTGATAATTGTAATAAATTAGAACACCTGCTTGGTCATAATTTGACTGATGAGGAAATTAGCAGAATTGCAGGGATGTTGAAAGAGAATGACAAGGATAAGGAGATATATGAAACTGATGAAATGTAGAATTGTTGATAATGAATTTTTACAATCAATGAATGAAAAAATAGATAAATTAAACAAAATTTATGGAGAATTTAATGAAGCATATAAAAAATATAATGAATTTTTTGAAAAATTTATAAAAGCATTAAATGAAAGAAACGAGGAATTAAGACGTCAAAATGAATTGGCAAATGAGTATAAAAAAGCTTATGAACAAGCAAAAGAAGAGTGAGAAAAAAAACAACAAGAAAAAAAGGATAAAGATACTTTAGAACTTGAATGTTGAGTGTGCCATAAAAACATGAAAAAACAAGAAAAAGGGTATAGATGTATTGATTGTAAAACTATAAAAAATGAAGTAACAAAAAAATTAGAAGATACTGGATGTGTAACTAAAATATATGACAATTTTAAAGGATATGAATTATCAGATACTCAATTAGAAATGTTAGTACGTGGAAATGAAATTGTTTTACAGGATATAGAAATTGACAAACAAAAATATAAAAAAATAATTATTAAACTTAATAAAGAAAAGAAAAACAACAAAGGATTTTATGAATATATGATAATGGAGGAAGAATTAGATGAATAAACTGATTATTGCAGAAAAACCAATGCTTGCAAGGGATATTGCAAGAGTTATGTGTGGGACTGAAAAGATACCTGCTAAGGCAAGAGAATATACGGTTGTTGCATGTGCTGGACATTTATTAGAGTTAAAAGAACCACATGAGATAAATAAAAATTATGAGATGTGAAGATTAGAGGATTTACCTATATCTTTTAAACCTTGAAAAAAGAAGATTAGTGAGGGTAAGAATAAGTTAGTCAATATTATAAGACAAGAATTAAAAAATTGCGATAGTGTTATTAATGCTGGAGACCCTGATGATGAAGGTCAGTTAATTGTTGATGAAGTCTTAGAGTATCTAGGATATGAGGGATTAGTTGAGCGTGTGTATATTAATGATAGTATTGACAAGAATATAAAACGTGCTTTTGATAACTTAAAAGATAATAAGGATTGTTATTTGCAAGGCAAATCTGCTTTAGCTAGACAATTAGCTGACATGTGTTTTGGGATTAATGAATCGAGATTAGCTAGTATAAAGACAAAAAAAGGTTTGAGTATAGGACGTGTACAGACTCCAACACTTGGATTAGTAGTTAAGCGAGATAGAGAGATAAAAAATCATGTTGTAAAAGAGTTTTATGAATTGTTGAGCAAATATAAAGATAGCGATAATAACAAACATAATTTTAAATTTATTCCAAATCAAAGCTTTTTAGATGACGAGGAACATGTATATGATGTTGAGAAGTTAAAAGGTGTGTTTGAGAAGCTTCCATCTAGTTTTAAAGCAAAATCAGATGTAAAAATAAAAAAAGAGTATTCTCCACTTCCTTTTAATTTAACTAAATTGCAAAGTGAAATGACAAAAAGGCATGGATTCAGTGCTAAGCATACATTAGATATTACTCAGACTTTGAGAGATAAGTATAAAGCTATAACTTATAACAGAACTGATTGTCAATATTTAAGTGAGGAACATTTTAAGCAAGCAGAAGATGTTATGAAGTGTGTATTGAATAATTTTAGTGATTTGAAAAATGATGAAATAGATTTAAAACTTCATCATAGTGCTTTTAATGATAAGAATGTAACGGCTCATCATGGAATAATACCGCAGGAGATAAAAATAGATGTTTCAAAGATGACTAATGATGAAAGTAAAATCTATAGAGCAATATGTCTATCTTATGTAAGATTGTTTCTTCCACCGTGTGAAGTGGAAGTGTCAAAAACAATTAAAAATATAGACGAAGGAAAATTAGAGTGTGTGTATAAAAGAGTTATTAAACAGGGATGAAAAGAGACAAAAGAGAATAATGACAGCATGTGATTAAGTGGAGATAATGAATTTGAAAAAATAGAAGGTCAAAATTTTGGTGAAGCTTTAGTGAAAAAAGAGACAGCTCCCCCTCGAGCTTATACTGAGGGAACTTTAATTGCTGATATGTCTAGTATTGCAAAATATGTTAAAGATAAAAAAATTAAAGAAATATTGAAGCGTAAAGACGAAGATAAAAAAGGTGAGCATGGAGGGATTGGAACTACTGCTACGAGGGCAGATATTATTGAGAAGTTAAAGAAAAGAAAATTTATTGAAAAACAGGGCAAAAAAATTGTATCAACAAAATTAGGTCAAAATTTTTATGATTTAATTCCTGATGATATTAGAAGTGCTGATATTACAGCATATTGATGGTTATTACAAGAAGATATAGCACAAGGAAGGAGAGATCCATATTATATTATGGATAGTGTTGTTGAGAATTTTAAAAAACATAAAGACACTGCGTATGAGGAGTGTGTATTGAACGGTGTTGAAAATCGTCCAATAGCTAAGTGTCCTGTATGTGGCAGTGATGTAGTGTTTAGAGGTAAGACAATACAATGTATAAGTAATAAATATAAAAAAGATGGTAACACATGAACTTTAGATACTGGATGTGGATTTAAGATGTTTAGCAATGTTGCAGGAAAGAAATTAACTAACACGCAAGTTAAAGGTTTGTGTGAAGGCAAACAAATATATATTAAGGGTTTAAAGTCGAAGTCGGATAAAACTTTTGATTGTGATTTAAAATTAAAAAGTAAGCCTGAAAGTAATGGTTTTTATTCTACACAATTCTTGTTTAAATAGGTTTTTAATTTTAAACTTTAATTAATCTTATATATCAATATTATTAAGAGAAAATAATATTTCTGCTATTTAATTTCTTATTTTCATTAGGTATATAAAAGAATTTATAAGTTTTATAT
>CAVGFB010000068.1:0-6665 GCA_963628375.1 Gorillivita sp. (SeqCode) | reverse complement strand
TATTATAATTACTTTTATGGATTTAATATTTTAATAAGTTTATCTATCGCTTTAGAATAACTCAAAAAACCATGTCCTTGTACATTAAATGCACAAACACTTCTAATTACAGAGGATTTTCTAAAATTTTCTCTCTCATCTAAATCAGTTAAGTGAACTTCTGCAACAGGAATTTCAATTGACTCTATAGCATCCCTTATTGCATAAGAATAATGAGTGTAGGCAGCAGCATTAAGAACAACAGCATCAAAACGTGATTCAGAAGCATGAAGTTTATTGATAATTTCACCTTCAGAATTTGACTGAAAGTATTCAATAGATACATGACTGTGCTTAGTGTGATTGCCATAATTACGCAAACAATATGCATCTATGTAGTCACATAAATCATTATATGATTTTCTACCATATATTTTTACCCGTCTTTTACCAAGCAAATTTAAATTTGGCCCATTTAATACTAAAATTCTGTTCACAGATACACCTTTATTTATTATTTAAATCTTTAAATTGAGATTGTAAGTTTCTTAGATCTGAAAAACTCAATCCCTGCATTCCTGGAAGATTCATAATTCCTGGACGTCGTTTCATCTTCTTTTTTTTATTTTTTCGTCTGTTTTTCCTACTAGGAACTAGATCAGGATTCTCAAGGTTAGGAACCATTTTTTTAAGCATTTTACGCATTTGGTTAAATTTTTGGATTAATTGATTAACATCTTGAACCCTAACCCCTGCACCTTTCGCTATTCTAGCTCGTCTAGAGCCATTTAGAATTTCTGGAGAGTGTCTTTCTTCCTTAGTCATACTATTTATAATAACAACCATATTGTCTATTGCATGTTCGTCAACTCTTCCGCTATTTATAGCTTTATCACCACCAGGCATTGAAGATAAAATTTTAGAAATCCCTCCCATTTTATTAATTTGCTTATTAAAATCAGCAAAATCATCCAAAGTTAATTTTGCATTGAATATACGCTCTTGTCTTTCTTGTTCTATTTCTTCTTCTTGTTGGGTAATGGCACTTTCAATTAAGCTTACCATATCTCCCATTCCTAATATTCTCTTTGCCATCCTATCAGGGTGAAATTCCTCTAGGGAGTCCATCTTCTCTCCACTAGAAATATAGAGTATTGGCTTTCCTGTAACTTGTTTTATGCTTAGTGCACCACCGCCACGTGAATCACCGTCCATCTTAGACATGATAACGCCATCAAAGTCAAGTTTTTTAGCAAAAGCATCAGCTACATTTACTACATCTTGACCTGTCATAGCATCAACTACCATTAAGATACTATCTGGATTTGTAGCATCCTTTATAGCGCTGGCCTCATTCATCATCTCTTCATCTATATGAAGCCTACCTGCAGTATCAATTATCACAACATCACATAAATTTTCAATTGCACACTCAACTCCTTTTTTTGCAATGTCTTGAGCACTTTTTTCAAAATTACCTTCTTTAGATGTTGTATCTCTATAAATGGCAACATCTGCCTCTTTTGCTAGAGTTTCTAGCTGATCAGCGGCAGCGGGTCTATGTATATCACAGGCAACAAGTTGAGGAGTGTGACCTTGTTTTTTAAGCAGATAAGCAAGTTTTGCACATGCAGTAGTTTTACCGCTACCCTGAAGACCAACTAACATTATTACATGTGGTGTTTTGCTCCCAAGCTCAAGCTTTGCATCCTTTGAGCCCAAAAGATCTGTTAGCTCATCAAGAACAATTTTTATAACATTTTGAGCAGGAGTAAGACTTTCCATTACCTCACTTGTTAAGCACTTTTCTTTTATGTTATTACTAAATTCTTTAACAACTTTAAAATTAACATCTGCTTCTAAAAGTGCCATTCGAATCTCTCTTGTAGCTTTTTTTATGTCACTCTCAGAGAGTCTACCTTTGCCTTTAAGAACACTAAATATTCCACCTAATCTGTCTTGTAAACTATTAAACATAAAACTATATTGTCTTTTTAAAATCTCCTATAAATGCTTTAGCAAAATCAAGTGAATTAAAATCTTTTAAATCATCAATTTTCTCTCCTACGCCAATTTTAATAATTGGTAAATTAAGCTCTTTAGATACTCTAAGAGCAATACCGCCTTTTGCACTACCGTCAAGCTTTGTAACAATTAAGGCGTCTAAATTTAGAGACTTGTTGAATTCTTGAGCTTGTATAAGACCATTTTGACCAGTAGTTGCGTCCATAACAAGAACAGTATATACAGGAACAGTTGCAATTTTTTTTACAACATTAACAACCTTTTTAAGCTCTCGCATTAAATCATCTGAAGTGTGAAGTCTGCCTGCAGTATCAATTAAAGTCAAATCAATATTATTATCTTGAGCAGCTTTTATGGTATCGAAACACACACTAGCAGGATCAGATCCTCTTTTATGTGTGATAATTTGGGTATTTGATCTATCTGCTCAAATTTCAAGTTGTTCTATTGCAGCAGCTCTGAAAGTGTCAGCACATCCCAATATCACGCTTTTACCACGATCAACATTCTCTTTTGCAATTTTGCCAACAGTTGTTGTCTTTCCTGTTCCATTAATTCCAACAAATAAAATAATAGCAGGCGTGTTATCTAAAATATGAGACTTATCGACTACAAATTGGTTAGCAATCTCTTGGCTTAAATAATCAAAAACAGCATAAGCATCTGGTAAACCCTTCTTTTCTGAATCATCTCGCAGGTTTTCTACAATTTCAAAAGAGACAGAAGGGCCTACATCGCAAAGTATCAAAGCCTCTTCAAGACCTTCTCAAAAATCTTCATCTAAATTAGGTCCTCTCTCAAGAAGAATATTGACTGACTCCTGAAAGCCAACCCTTGTTTTATCAAGTCCTTTTTTTAATGTATCTAAAAATCCCATAAAAAATTAAAATTGAAATTTACAACTTGTTATTATAAATAAAGTAGGCATTTTTTTACTTATTTGTTCTGTCTAGCTTTTGTGAAACAACCTTAGTAATACCATTTGAGTTCATACTAACGCCATATAAAACATCAGACATCTCCATTGTTCGTCTTTGGTGAGTAATTAAAATAAGTTGTGTTGTTTTAGCTAAATTATCAAAATATTGCAAAAGTCTAGTTAAATTTGTGTCATCAAGTGCGGCTTCAACTTCATCTAAAATGTAAAAAGGTGTTGTTCTTGTTTTGTATACAGCAAAGAGTAAACATAAAGCTACGAGGGATTTTTCTCCTCCACTCATAAGAGACATTCTAGATATTCGTTTACCTCTTGGTTGAGCCTTAACTTCAATTCCAGTGTTTTCAATGTCATCTGGACTGTCAAGTTCAAGAGAAGCTTGACCTCCAGGAAATAGTATTTCAAATATTTCCTTAAAATTTTTATTTACAACATTAAATGTATTTATAAAATCTTGTTTTATACGTGAATCAATAATTTGAGTTATTTTCTTTAGAGAAATTCGTGCATTTTTTAAATCTGTTAGTTGTTCGTTTAAGAAATCAAAACGATCCTTTAAATTTTCATAATCTTCTATTGCATCTTTATTAACGCTGCCGATATTTGTAATACGACGATTTAGCTTAAAAGCTCTATCTTCTGCCTCTTTTCTGTTTTTCAAATCTGGAAGTTTAAGTGCTTCATCAACAGATAATAAATTTTGCTTGTCAATTACATCAACTGCATTTTGAACTTTTACTTCAAGCTTTCCTAATTCAATATTGATTTCTTGTAATTGTGTTTGAGCATTTTCATATATCTTTTGATTTTTATTGCATTCATCTTTTAAAGAAGATATTTTTTCCTCAATTCTTTTATAGCTATTAGAAATATCTTCAGTTGTTTTATTTAAACTTGAAAGTTTATCACTAGCTTGGTTTTTTAGATTCTCTAAAACAGAAATTGTACTTGAACATCTAGAACAAATCACTTTGTGTTTATTAATTTCTTCTTTTGCAATACTTTCATTATTTTCCACTTCAACAAGTCTTTTTTTAGCATTTGTATAAAGTAAATTTAAAGAGTCAAGACTTGACTTTAAAGATTCAATACTTGAATTAGTTTGACTTAAATTATCTTTATTTTGATAATAAATCTGCTCTAAATTTTTAATTTCTTTATTAATAGAATTAATAAGATTTTTATCCTTATCAATTTGTTTATTTATACTGTCTTTTTCATTTTGTAGAGTTTCAAGATCATAATCATTTGACTTAAATGTCTTTTTTAGTGTATCAATTAGTTCTTTCTCCTCTTTAATCTTAATATTTAATTGTGAAATGTCATTATTTATACTTTGCTTATTAGAATTTAAGTTTTCAAGTTGCCCTTCTATTTCAGCACGTATTGTTTGTTTTGCTAAAAGAGATTTTTGAGATCTCTCAAGTTTTAACTGCTCATCATTAAATTTATTTTCAATTGTTTGAATTTTATTTTTAAGGTTTTTACTCTTTTTCTTTAAAGCTTTTATTTCTTGTTTTAACTGCAGAATATTAATCTTGTTATCATGAGAATCACCCAGATTACTATCTTTTACAAACCTGACATTTCCATTAGGATAGATATAACAACCATCCATTGAAACACATATAAGGTTTGTGTATTTTTTTGAAGCCCTACAACAAGTCTTGAAATCATCCACTATAACAACATTACAAAACAGTTTACTTAATGAAAAATCTTCAATAACATATGTGATTTTATCAGCAAGTAATATTCCATCAAACTCTTTAGCACACAAACTTGCATCTTTATAATTTTTAGATATAAATTTTTCATTTGCTGTTAACAAATCAAGTGTTCCATTAACCGAATTCAAATTATAAATCTCACGTTGAATATCATTAATATCATTATTTGTAACAAAAATATTAAAATTATCATTTAACAAATTCTGAACAACCTTCAAATATTTGCTGTCAATCTCAACTACATCTGCAAGTACACCTGATTTAAATTCACCTTTTTGTTTATTGAACCATTTAGTTATAGAGTTATAATTATTTTGTTCATTTTCGATTAATTTATTAATAGTGGAAACCTCAGAGTTCACATGAATTAACACATCATTTAAGCTATTTTTTTCTGAATTAAAATTTTCAATATTATTGTTAATTTTCTCAATTTCTGCATTTATCTTTTCGATTTCTAAATTTATATTATCTAGAGATTTTTCTTTATCTAAAACAATGTTATCTTGTTTTTTTGAGTCGGTTTGCAAGTCAACCAATTTAGAATTAATCATCTCAAGTTTTGCATTGCTAACATCAATTTTAGTTTTAGTTTCTTCTTTAGAATTCTTAAATAAGTTAATTTTATTTTCTATATTTTCTAATTTTTTTTGATTATTAGTAATTTTGTTTGAAAGTTGCTCGTATTCATCTTGAGTTTTTTTATAATTATTTTTTGAACTTATATGTAATTTATTTAATTCATTTAATTGATCGCTTTTTATTCCAATATCTTTTTTGTTTTTATTAATTTTGTCTTCAATATCAATAATTTCTTTTTTTAAATCATCTTTTATAGAACTAGACTCAGGACTATAAACATTCAATTGCTGATTGTTTATAATATTTTTTGCATTGTTTAATTTCTCTTTAAGAATTAAAATAAAACTATTTAAGTTATCAACAACAGAATTTAAACGTCTTTGTTTGTTTCCAAAATTCAAAATATCATTATTTAAATTTAAATTTTTGTTGTTTAACTGGTCAAGTTGGTTTTTAGAGTCAGTATATATTTGTTTCTTTTTATTTAAATCATCCTCTGTCTTATTTTTGATATTTTGTGTTTCATCTCACTTTTTTTTAATAATCTTTAAATCGTCAACAGCAATTTTGAGAGTTAAATCAGATAATTCTTGGCAGAGGCTGTCATAAACTTTTGCTCTTTTAGCTTGGATTCTTAAAGGTTTTAGTTGACGCTCAATTTCAAATATAACATCATTGATTCTAATCATGTTTTGATCAATCTTTTGAAGTTTATTTTTAGATTTAAGCTTTCTTTGTTTATGTTTAAGTACTCCAGCTGCTTCTTCAATAAAAGCTTTCCTATCAGATGGATGCGATTGTAAAATAGAATCTAAATTTCCTTGGCTAATAATAGAATTAGTATCAGAACCAATACCACTGTCATGCAAAATATCGGTAACGTCAAGCCTTCTAACAGGACAGTCATTAATTAAATAAGTGTTTTCTCCTGATCTATACAATCTTCTTGTAATAGAAACTTCACTATAATCTAGAGGAAGCGTATTACTTGAATTATCAAGCACAAGGCAAACCTCAGCTAAAGATACAGCACTTTTTTCACTGGAACCTGCAAATATAACGTCTTCCATAATACTTCCACGTAAATTTTTTACATGATTTTCACCCAATACTCACAAAATCGCATCACATATATTGCTCTTACCAGATCCATTAGGCCCTACAATTGCACTTATTCCAGGTTCTAGATTGATAATAGTTTTATTTGCAAAAGACTTAAAACCTTTTAACTCTAATCTCTTCAAATACATCTAAATTAAGCCTTTCAATTTTGTTTTATATGATTTAAGAGCTAAACGAGCAGCATTCTGTTCGGACAATTTTTTTGATTTACCTCATGCACAAGAAAGTTCAATACCATTAACACTTAACTGACATTTAAATTGTCTATCATGAGCAGGCCCTTTTTTATC
>CAVGFB010000067.1:0-11619 GCA_963628375.1 Gorillivita sp. (SeqCode) | reverse complement strand
CTTTATTAGAATTTATAATTTGATCGTTATCATCGTACATGTTTGCAATATAGACATCAGATTTAAGTTTGTTAACAGCAACAACGAACGAAAATTCAACATTTGTAGAAACTCCTCATCTGCCCTCCTTGTCCATTGCAATAACAGACATTGCACGAGGATTATGGCCTTTTGACTTTAAGTTGTTACAAAACTTATGTAATACATATTCTGCTGCCTCCATTGGGTGCATGCCTTCTTCCATTTTGCGAACAATGTGAAAGGACAAAACTCCTTTTGTTAGCTCTTCGCCCACGCCTGTGGCTGTAGCTGCACCAATTGAACTATCAGCATATAATCCACATCCACAAAGAGGGGTATCTCCAACTCTGCCGTGTTTTTTCATGAATAAACCAGAGGTAGAAGTCGCTGCAACAATTGTGTTTTGTTTATCTAAGACAATAGACCCTATTGTATCGTGGCCATTATAGGACACAAGGTCTTCATTAGCTAGGCATTCTTTTTGTCTAAGTCAAATATCGTAAGCCTTATCTGTTAACATATTCTTAAATTCAAAATTCTTACTCTTAGCATAAATTTCTGCACCTTCGCCAACAAGTAAGTTATTAAACTTTTCAAAACTTAACTCTCTTGAAACTAAAATAGGATTTTTAATATTTCTAACACCTGCAATAGCACCGTAGTTTAGAGTATCCCCATCCATAAAAGCAGAATCAAACTCCATAATACCATCATAGTTAGGCAGTGCTCCATAGCCTACAGATAAAAATTTAGGATTATCCTCTACATTTTGAATTATTTCACAAATAACATCACTCGATGTTCCGTTGTTTTTTAATTTTTCTAAAGCTAGGTCAGTTCCTGCTTCAGCCGTTTTTCATGTCGATATAGTTGCAAAATTCATAATTATTTATTTTTAAATTGACTTTTGTGTTTTTTGAAAAAATCATACCGAGGAGGAAGCTCTTTTACTTGGTGATCTTTTAACTTGTTTATCATAGTATCATTGTAGATATGTCTTCAAGAAAAAAACTCTTCCTCACTTATAGACTTTGACTCGCTAAAATTAAACATCTCAAAGATTTTATGTGTCCCAAACGGAGCAATTGGATGAGTTAACACACTACAAACGTAAAGCAAATAGAACGAAGTAGTAAGAACACGTGCTCTATCTTTTGTAGGGTTACCACCATCTCTCACATCAATGCCCTGTTCTAGTTCTAGCTTAGAAACTCTTGAGATATTATCTGCTCAATATTTATTACAAGCTCTAATAAAGGTGTCAAGATGTTGCATTGTCATATAAAGTTCTTGTTTATACATATAAGCTTCATATTTTTCTACTGCCTCTATTACAAATTCCTTCATTGATGTATCAACGTCAATGTCTGGGATAGTGCAAGAAAAATTGGTGCCACACTCATAAAAACAAGATCTAGCAAGTCTATTTAAAACATTAGTAAGTAAACTGCCCTCTTTAAGAACAGGATCAGAAACCCTTGGATCGTTTTTTATATTTTCATCTTTATTAAAAGGTTTTGGATCAAAACTTACAGATTTTGCTGATAGGCCTAGGGCTAATCAGTGAGATCTTAACTGCTCTGGTGTGTAATAATCTAAAAGTTCATCAGCAGAAGGTGGTTTTGATGTTCCAGATGAGGATGCTTTAGTTTTACCAAATAGAAGATGATGATTAGCAACAAGTTTTGTAAGCTTTATGTCAAAATTTGGTTTTAGGCCATCAAAAAGTGCTGGTTGAGCTACTCCATAAAAGTATATATTGTCTTGACCTATAAATTGATATACACAACTTTCCTCACTACATCAAAAATCTAATCATTCCTCTGCATCTCTTTTGTTGTTTTTTAATGCAGCAATTGTAAATGATATAGGAGCTCAAAGGCTTTCTGGTCAACACCAAACTGTAAGATTGCTGCCACTTATCTCACCAAGACTAGATGCTTTTACTCCTCAAGCAGCATTCCCTGTTATTCTAAATGGAACTAGGGTTTTGCCTGTTCTATAACGAATTGAGGCACTATCTAAAATAGCTTTTGCCTTATCCCGTGAATAAATATCGTCAAACTCTAGAGTATATGATTGCTTATTGCCAGTAGCAGGCATATACTTATGTTCTGGCAGGTTGTCTTTAATGTTGAGATATTTATCGTAATATTCATTTTTAACAAATATTATTGGAGGAGATAAAAATTCTTTAATATTTTTTACTACAACGCTTCTAACACTAGGGTCGTTTTCTAAATCATCAACATAATTGTTAAGTCAACTATTATAAGAAGGCAAGTCAAAATATCAATTCTCAACATCTTTAAGAATAGGAGGCGTGTTTGTAACACTAGATATTGGATTAATCAAATCTTCAGGTGCATATTGATGCCCCATATCGCACTCATCAGCATATGCAGTCTGCCCTTTACAATTACTAAATGGACACCTACCCTGAACTTGTCTGCCATTTAAAAACATATTAGCTTTTGTATCATAGAACTGCTTGTCTTTTATACATTTAAGTTTATTATTTTTATACAAAGTTTCTAATACTGTATTTGTGAGTTCTTGATGAGCTTGCCCGGACATGCCTAGAGATGAACCTTCATAAATAGAGAGATCTATTCCGTATTTTTTTAGAGTTGATAGCTGTTTGTCGTGATTTTGTTGTACATAATCATTTATGCTTCCACTAAATTCACCTGATTCTTTTGCTTTTCTATAGCCCTCATCAATTGGACTACCATAACAATCGGTCCCACTTATGAACAAGACGTTTTCATGCCCAATTCTGTCTTTTAAAAACCTTGCGTACGTATCTGCAGGTACAAAGACTCCTCCTACATGCCCAAAATGCAAAGACTTATTTCCATAAGGCATTCCTGCTGTAACAACAGCTTTTTTAGGTCATTTAATATCTTCTGTATTATTATTTTTCATAATTTATAATTTATTTAACATATACATCAAAATTCTTTTGTAACAAATTAACTAAAGCATCTACTGTTTGTTGCATCTCTTCTATACATACAAACTCATCAAGTGAGTGATACATATAAACTCCAGTACCCAAATTAATGCAATAAAGACCCTTTTCAGCAAGTATAGAAGCGTCACACCCTCCTCTAATAGGAATTTCTAGTGGTGTGATACCAGCTTCTTTAAAAGCACTAATTGCATTTTCTGCTAAAAAGCGATACTTTGGTATTATTATATCATGCATATTATTATAAGTATCTTTAATACTAAAAGAACATGTAGCTGGATTGTATTTTTTATTAATATAGCTACATACTTCAGCAATCTTAGATTTTCAAGATTGGAGCTCCTCTTTCGAAAAGCTTCTAAGGATTAAATCTGCACAAGCATAATTTGTGTTAGCTTTGCTTTCACATACACTTACATAACCTTGGTTACCCTTTGTGGTTTCTGGTCTAGCATTAGGCAAGTGAGAGATAAAATCAGCCAACATAACGTTAGGATTTTTTGCAATATTATATGAGTTACCTGGGTGGCAAACAACTCCTCTAAATTCTACTGTTGCACTAGCAGCATTAAAGTTTGTGTAAGTTACTTCCCCTACTGTAGTCCCATCAAGTGTATAACCAACTTTAGCATCAATCTTGTCTAAATTTATACTATAAACTCCCCTGCAGATTTCTTCATCAGGAGTAAACACAATATTAATTTTAGGATGTTTAATATCTTTATCTTTTAATAAAACTTCAGCTAAAGTTACAATTTCAGCCATTCCTGCTTTATCATCTCCACCTAAAAGGGTAGTCCCGTCACTTTTAATTATGTGTTTGCTTAAAAACTTACCCTCCCCTTTAAATATCTGGGGAGAAATATTTTTTGCTGGAACTTCATCAGATACATCAAGGTGAGCAAATAGTGCAATTGCAGGTTTGTCTTCAAGTCCGCAACTTGCATTAATACTTGCATAAACAAAACAATTTTCATCAACTTCAATAGTATCAACGCCTAAGCTTTTTAGTTCTTCAGCAACATAATATGCTAGATCTCATTGACCTTTTGTTGAAGGTAAATTATTTGACCCATTATCAATACTTTGTGTGTCAAAACTTACATATTTTAAAAATCTTTTTACTAGTGTTAAATTTTTAATTTCATCCATCAGTTTTATATAAAGAAACTAGATTATAAATTAAACAATCTTATCAGTTGCACCTGTTTTACTTGCTCGTCTTGCAGTTCTTATCAAAAATTCTTGATTAGTTTTTGTTTTATGCAAGCTTTTAATTAACATGTCCATTGCTCTTTCTGTATTATCCAAGTTTGCCAGAATTCGCCTAACACCTCAAATAAGTGGTGCTTCCTGCGGATCGAGAAGAAGATCCTCTTTTCTGGTTCCACTAGAAATTGGATCAATAGCAGGGTATATTCTTCTATCGGCCAAGTTTCTATCAAGACGAAGTTCCATATTTCCTGTCCCTTTAAACTCTTCAAAAATAACTTCATCCATCTTAGACCCTGTATCTATCAAAGCAGAAGCTAAAATAGTCAGACTTCCTCCGTTTTCTATATTCCTTGCTGCTCCTAAGAATTTTTTAGGAGGATACAAGGCACTAGAATCAACACCACCTGATAAAACTCTACCTGAAGCAGGCTGTGCTAGGTTGTAGGCACGAGCTAGACGAGTAATACTATCAAGCAAGATAACAACATCTCTTCCGCTTTCAACAAGGCGTTTAGCTCTTTCAATTGTAAGTTCTGCAATTGTAATATGATTCTCACATGGCATATCAAAAGTAGAAGAAATTACTTCACCATGAATAGATCTTTGCATATCTGTAACTTCTTCAGGACGCTCATCTATCAATAAACACATTAAATGTACTTCAGGATTATTTTTCGTAATTGAAGCTGCAATATCTTTTAAGATTGTTGTTTTTCCTGCTTTTGGAGGAGAAACTATAAGACCTCTTTGCCCCTTTCCGATAGGTGCAACAAGATCAATAATACGTGATGTTATTGCATTTGGGTCATGTTCCATTGTAAGTCTAGAATCAGGAAAAACAGGAGTGAGATCTCTAAAATGAGGGCGTCTTTTAAAGTCTTTAAATGGTATGCCGTTAACTTCTAAAATATTAGCTAAAACAGGGTTGTCGTCTTTATTTTTTGAAGGAATTGTCTCTCCTACAATTTCATCACCTCTCCTAAGTCCATTCTTTCTAATTACAGGGATTTGAACAAATACATCGTCATCGCTCTTCATATAATCCCTACACCTTAAAAACTGAAATCTCTCTTTAATTTCTAAAATTCCTTTGACTTTCTTAAAACCTTCAGATTCTGCTATCACCTTAGCAATTAATTGGATAAGTTCATCTTTTTTTAAACCATCTACCTCGTCATTTTTAATTTTAAGTTCATCAGCTTTGTTAATCAACTCCTCATGTGTTAGCTCTTTTAAAGTATCAGCAGTTTCAGATGGCAATAATGCATCTTTTTTACTTTCTGTATTTTTTTTAGAAGACTCTTCTGAATTGTTGTCTTTTTTTGTCCCTGATACATGTGAGCGTCTTGGAGACTTAACTAATGGAGAAGTGGCTGAATCTTGTTTTACTTCTTTTTTTTCTTCTTTAATTGATGTATTCGCTTGTTCTATTGATTTGTCCATGTCCTCAATTTTTATTTCTTCTTGTATTGCTTTTTTTACCTCAGCCTTAGCTTTTGTGCTTGTTTTTGATTTTGTTGTTTTGGTGGAAGATTTTAGTTTTTCCTCTTTCAATGTTGACTTTGCTACTTTACTTGTTGTGGACACTTCTTTACTAGCTTCTTTTTTTAAATCAGAATTAACAGGCATAATTACTCCTAAATAGATAATTTTAAATGATTATTAATACTTTTAGATTTATTTGACAAGTAAATAAATTACTCAATAATGGAATTTTAGCAAATAAAAATTAAAATAACTCTTTTATTTTGTCCCATACTCTATTAAATGTAACATTTTTATCTTTATCGAATTTAACAGTTTCTCATCGATTTGGATCTTCTTTTGAAATTTCTAAAAACCCATGTAATACCCTTGTATGAAAATCGTGTCCTTCTAGTTCTAATCTATCAGACCCGCCCTTTTTTGATGCATCATTTAAACCTGCATCCACAGAATCTCTTACAAGCAATATAGTTTTATCTGGAACAACATTAAATGATGCAAATTTGTTTATTTTCTTTATAGACTCTATGTCCATACCTCGCCCATAGCCTTGATATGCTATGCTAGAGTCATAGAATCTATCACATAAGACTACCTTGCCCTCTTTTAAGGCTGGCATAATAACCTCAAAGCAATTTTGAGCTCTACTTGCTTCATATAGTAAAAGTTCTGTCCGTTCAGTCATATTTTTATTTTCTCGATCGAGCAGAATATCACGGATTTGTTCTCCTATTAAAGTAGCACCTGGTTCTCTTGGTATTAAGACGTCTCTCCCAATAGATTTAAGCTTTTCTTTTAGCATATTTATAATAGTTGTTTTACCACAACCATCTCCACCCTCAAAAGTAATAAATATGCCTTTTCTCATAAATAAACTCCTAAATTATTAAAAGGAAAATACCTACTTCTTTTTAGATTTTTTAGAATTATTCTTTTTTTTAGGACATGAAAAATTTGGACAAAATTCTCAAAGCCCTCTATCAGAATTTAATGCAATAATAGGAGCACCACAAGACTCACATATATTGCCAGTTGATTCAATTTTTCCAAACTGTGGTATAGGATAACCAACATTACAATTATCAAAATTTTCACACCTAATAAACCTTTTTAGAGTTTTTGGATTTTTATGTGCTATTAGTTTATTGTTAAGTCCATTTTTTTTGCACACTTGACACGTGCCCACAACAACATCCTCTTCTAGATTTGTTGGACATTCATTATTAATACACAACTCCTTTGGTTTTTGCCTAAATATACTAAGTTTTATCATAGGGCTTCCACATGTAGGGCATGTCGTATTTAGTGCCTCAACCTTGCCCTTGGGCAAAGGATATGTAACATCACAATCAGGCCAGTTTGAACACCCTATAAACATTTGCTTAGTTTTACTACTTGCCCTTATTTGTAAGTCTCCCCCACATTTTTTGCATTTTCCAACATAGGCATCTGCAGCAACAGCGTTAGATAGTGCCTCTCCAACCTCGCTTGAATGCGGTATTAAGTTATCCAACTCAGCTTTTAATTTATCTCTACTATCTAAAACAACACTATCCTTTGAATTTTTGCCAACAGAGATTGCATCCATTTCCTCTTCAAGTTTAGAAGTCATATCGCTATGTGTAATATGGGGAGCAAATTTCTCCAAAGCTTGACATACAGCTATTCCAAGTTGGGTAGGCTCAATTGGATCATTAATTATGTATTTGACATCATACAAACGCTCAATAATTGAGTGCCTTGTTGACTTTGTTCCAAGACCAAGTTTTTCCATTTGCTGTATTAATCTTCCCTGACTGTAGCGTGGAGGCGGTTCTGTTTGTTTATGTGTTGATTTAGCATTATTAAATACTACTTTATCTCCAACGTGTAAAGCTGGTAGTTGTTCATCTTTCTTTAAGCCATAAGGATATATTTCTCTAAAACCTGCATGTTTTAAAACATCCCCTTTTGCTGTAAAATTTCTTCCATTAACATCTAATGTAATTTTTGTGTTCTGGATTGTTGCAGCATCTGAAAGAGTCGCTAAAAATCGTCTAGCAATTAAATTATATAGCTTATATTCCGCAGCACTTAAGGTTTCAGGATCAAGAGAAGATGTAGGATAAATTGGTGGGTGATCTGTAGTTTCTTTCTTGCCTCGTGTTGGTGTAATAGAGGCATTTTTTAGCAACTTATTACAGAATTGTTCAAAGTTAGGATTTTTAGAAATTTGTTTAACTGTAGATTTTAAATTCAAAGACTTTGGATAAACTGTATTATCAACTCTAGGATAACTTATATATCCAGCCATGTATAAACTTTCAGCTAATCGCATTGTTCTAGCTGGAGTTAGTCCTTCTTGCGATGCAGCTGCCATAAGGGAGGTTGTATTAAACGGAGCAGGCGGATTAACACGTCTGTCCTTTATATCAAGCTTTTTTACTTCTCCATACTTTTTGCCCTTAACATCTTTTATTACATCTTCAGCTAACCCTTTGTCAAATATTCGTGGCTTTTCATATTGAGCACTAAATTTGCTTTTATCATCACTGCCAAAATTAGCGTCAACCACTCAATAATCCTGAGGTTTAAAAGCTTGACGTTCACGTTCCTTTTCAACTACCAAACCAAGAGTTGGTGTTTGTACTCTTCCTGAGCTTCTCACATTGCCATAGCCTGCGAATTTTACTAAAGTTAGAAATCTTGTTAAAACAGCACCTCATATAAGATCAATATCCTGCCGTGTCTCGCCTGCATCACTTAAGTTAGTGTCCAAACTTGACAAATTATTAAAAGCATTATTGATCTCAGTACTTGTAAAAGCAGAATATCTAGCACGATAACTTTTGATATTTGGGTTTACTTCTTGAATACATGCAAGTGCATCAGACCCAATAAGTTCACCTTCTCTATCAAAGTCAGTGGCAATTACGCACTCGCTAGATTTTTTTGCTAGTGATTTTAATGATCTAATAATTGACTTTTCTTTTTTTAACTTTTCTATAGGAGCATAAGCTAAATAAGGAAGTGAATCCATCTTTCAAGATTTAAGTTCAATACCATCTTCTCTGTAAGGACGTCTTTTTGTTTTATAAGGAGGTTTTTTTAAACTTCGAGGTATGTTTGCTTTTATCTTTTTTCCTTCTTGTGTGATGCCAACTCATCCGTGAGATTTTTTGTATACAAGATTAGGTGTAAAGTCTGGTTGTAATATATGACCTCTTAGTCCTATTGTCACACAGGATTTTTTATTATAATCAAAATAATAAACTGGTGTATTATAAACTTTATCAGTTTTAACCCTACCACCAAGTAGAGTTGCAATCTTTTTTGCAGCATCGTTTTTTTCGGTTACAATTAGATTCATACATACCTCTTTAAAATTTACTAGCCACGTATTCTATATGAATAAAACTCTAAATTTAAATAAATTTAAGAAGAAAAGGCATATATAGTTGTGCTTTTAAACGGTTTCTCTGGACGCAAGATACAATTTGGAAAGTTTTTATAGTTTGGTGCATCAGGAAATCCTTGAGTTTCAAAACAAACAGCACAATTAGGACCATATGGAATATTCTTTTTTCCTGTTATAGTTGAATCCAAATCAACAGCATCATATAACTGTATTCCTGGTCTGTCTGTATATATATCCATTTTAATCTTGCTTGTGGGGTCATAACAACTTGCAGCTATCACGTCTAAACTTCTACATTCAGAATTTAATACAAAGTTATGATCATAACCATTCCCCATTTTAATGTCATAACAATCTGCATATATATCCTGCCCCAATTTTTTTGGACGCGTAAAATCCATTGGGCTGTTGCTTTCAACATTTAGTATATCTCCTGTTGGAAGTACTCCTTCTTTTAGTTTTGTGTATTTGTCTGCGTTAATATAAACCTCTTCATTAAGACAATCTTTACTAGGGTCTCCACTTAAGCAAAAGTAAGAATGATTAGTTACATTAAATACGGTAGGTTTTGTTGTCTTTGCGAAATAATTTACTATAAGTCTATTGTCGTTATCAAGTATATATACAACATCAAATGTAACTTCACCTGGGAATCCACCATCTTCATCAGGAGATATAAGACGCAAGTGTAACATATTTTTATAACTGGAGGTGTGTGCTTTATCCACTTTATAGTCAACAACACTAAAAGTTTGATAACTTCAATTGTAAGCTCCACCATGCAATACACAATCGGGATCATGTGATGTGTTTTCTACTTGATAATCTTTACCATCAATCTCAAAATGGCCATTACTTATTCTGTTAGCGAATCTCCCAATTACTGCACCAAATACATTATTTTTTTCTCTAAAATCAGCATAATCTGAAATATTGTCAAACCCAAGTTCAACATCAAAGAAATTGTTTTCTTTCCCTTGTACCATGAGTGAGACTATTCTTGCACCAAAATTTGTAATACAAGCTTCTGTTCCATTATCATTTTTTAAGACATATAATTTTGTAGGAACATTAGCAGTGTATGTACCCTCTAGCCCAGATTTGAATGTGCCAATACCATTACTTTCAAAATTTTTTGTATCTAAACCTGATTTTGTAATCATAATAACTCCTTTAATAGATAATTAAATTGCTTAATTTTAATATTATATAATAATAAAAATTTTTAATATGTTATAAAACTATTTAAATTAATGTAGGGAGAAAAATGAAAATTAATAATGCAGAAGAATTTAACAATACAAACATCTTTAAAAAAGGTAAGTTAAACACAGGTTTTGCAAAATATTTTAAAGGAAATAGCTACTTAAACCCCTTAAATACCAAATGCCTTCCAATAACTAATGTCACATTTGAACCCAAATGTAGAAACAACTGACATATTCACCATGCAAAAAAAGGAGGAGGGCAAATACTTCTTTGTTGTGCTGGTGAGGGTTGATACCAAGAATGAGGCAAAGAGCCTGTCAACTTGACACCTGGCATGTGCATAAATATACCAGCTGGTGTCAAACACTGACATGGTGCTAAAAAAGATAGTTGATTTAGTCATGTTGCTATTGAAGTTCCAGGTGAGGATAGTTCAAATGAATGGTGTGAACCTGTTGAAGATGATTACTATGACACTCTCAAATAAATAAAAATTTACAATCAAGGAGGATATATGAAAAGACAAATTATTGAAATTGATAAAGAAAAATGTAATGGATGTGGCAAGTGTGCAAGTGCTTGTCATGAGGGAGCAATTGGACTTAAAGATGGAAAAGCGTATCTTTTACGTGATGATTATTGTGATGGCTTGGGAGATTGTCTACCAGCATGCCCTACAGGAGCTATAAGCTTTATTGAGAGAGAAGCACTAGCTTATAATGAAGCAGCTGTTGAAGAAAACAAAAGGAAGAAACAAAAAGAGAGTACCCTTCCATGTGGTTGCCCTGGCAGTCAATCTAAATCAATTCATCATCATAAATGCGATTGTGAGTCAAAAAAAGTAAATGTTGAAAGTCAACTCTCACAATGACCTGTTCAGATAAAGCTTGTTCCAACAGATGCCGAATACTTTGATGGGGCAAACTTGCTTATAGCAGCTGACTGCACCTCTTATGCATATGCAAACTTTCATAATGACTTTATTAAAAATCATATAACTCTAATTGGTTGTCCAAAGTTAGATGATATCGATTATTCAGAAAAACTAACTCAAATAATAAAAAATAATAATATTAAGAGCGTAAAAATTGTGAGGATGGAAGTTCCTTGTTGCGGAGGTCTTGAAAATGCAACTAAAAAAGCACTTCAAGATAGTGGTAAATTTATTCCATGAAGCGTTGTAACTATAACAACAGACGGGAATATCTTAGAAGATTAAACTATATAACAAAAAAGGAGAGGCAATGCCAAATAAGATGTTTTGTTTTCAATGTGAACAAACTGCAAAAGGTTGCGGTTGCAATATTAGTGGAGTATG
>CAVGFB010000066.1:0-2813 GCA_963628375.1 Gorillivita sp. (SeqCode) | reverse complement strand
GATTTGTGCAGGGCTAACTGCTGCAGAACTCGCCGCTGCAATTCCAGAAACAGGAGGAATGATACGTTATATTCAACGTGGATTTGGAAAAAGATTTTCTTTTCTTCTAGGTTGAGCACAGTCTATTATTTATTTTCCTGCAAATATAGCTGCTTTATCTGTTGTTTTTGGGACTCAATTTTTAAATCTATTTGGATTAAATGTAACTGCCTTAAACACTGCGATAGTAGGAGTAATTGCAGCTATTACAGTAACATTAATTAATTTTATTAGTTCAAAAGCTGCTGGAGGAGTTCAATCTGTGACAACAGTTGTTAAACTAATACCAATTGCTTTAATTGTTGTTGTTGGTTTGTTTAAACCTGGTGGAGTTGATTTTCAATTACTTCCAATTGAAGCAGGTGAGAATATATCTCTACCATCTGCGATTGGGTCTGGTCTTTTAGCAACAATGTTTGCTTATGATGGATGAATTTATGCTGGAAATATAGCAGGTGAGATGAAGAATCCTGCAAAACACCTACCTCGTGCAATTATTCTTGGGATTATTGCTATTATGTTTGTGTATGTCTTTACTAATGCTGCTTATATTAGAACGTTAGGTATGTCCACTTTAATGAATAATGATCCTAATCTTGCTGCTATAGTAGCCAATAACATATTTGGAGGAATTGGTGGAAAGTTTGTAACAATTGGAATTTTAATTTCTGTTTATGGAACCATTAACGGTTACACAATGACAGGTATGAGAGCTTCATATTCTCTAGCACTAGAAAAGTCGTTTCCTTTTTGAAAATCATTTAAAAAGCTTTCAAACAGCGGAATTCCAGTAAATTCTGGTATTCTTCAAGTAACAATTGCAGCAGTTATGTTATTTGTAACAATACTTTCAAGTGATGCCTTTGATTTCTTAACAAACATGTTAGTTTTTGTAATATGAATTTTTTACACAATGGTTTTTATTACAGTTTTTATATTAAGAAAACGTGAACCAAAGCTAAAAAGACCATATAAAGTTCCACTTTATCCAATTGTTCCATTAATTGCAATAGGAGGTGGAGTTTTTATAATAATTATGACATTAACAAGTTCTGATTATATGAGTAATCAAGTTCCTGCCTTAGTTGGTGTTTTGTTTACATTAATAGGTCTGCCTGTATTTAATTATTTAGATAAAAAATATAATATACAAGACAAGTAGTTGAAAAAATTAGTTAGTAGTAAGAAAAAATAATATTTAAACATCGTTTATCATTCTTTTTAATGTTTCAATTTCTTCAGCAATATCAACTGACTTATCTTTAAGTTTTTCTACTTTATTTATAGAATGTATAACAGTACTATGATCTCTATTAAATTTTTTACCAATTGCTGTTGTTGTCATATCCAAAATATCAAAACATAAATAAATAGCAATTTGACGAGCATTTGCTATCTTTCTGTCTTTCTTTTTACTAAGAAGAGATTTATGATCAATATTATAATAACGTTCCACACAGTTTTGAATTGATTCAACGTTAATATATTGACGTTTTGTTTTACTGAAGTGGTCATTAATTAAGTTTTTAATATTTTCAGTGTTAAGTTTTTCTTTGTTTATTTTGACTTCATAATAAACTTTTGTAATTGAGCTTTTAAGTTCTCTTATATTTGAAGAAGAATTTTGGGCAATATAATCTATTACACCATCTCCAATATAGTTATCAAAATCGGGCATATCAGCTTTATATCTCTCAAAATAACTTTTTATTATTCCAATTTTAGTTTCAACCTCAGGGCTTGTAATATGACACGTCATTCCATTATTAAAACGAGACTGTAATCTTTCGTCAACATCAATGTTTTTAGGTGCTCTATCAGAAGAAATTATGATTTGTTTTCCGTCATTAATAAATGAATTAAAAATATTAAAAAACATGCCTAAAGTACCAGATCTTCCTTCTAATTGTTGAATATCGTCAACAAGAAGAACATCAGAAGATATATATTTAAGTTTAAATATATTAAAGCTTTCTTTATTTGAATCATGAGCTGCAGAAGCATCAACATAATCGTTTAAAAAATCAGAACTGTCTACATAAATTACCTTCTTATCATCAAAATTTTTATTAATATAATTTTGAATAGCACGTAAAAGGTGTGTTTTCCCAACTCCACTTCTGCCATAAATAAATAAAGGATTTAAATTTATATTTTTCCCAGGTTCTTCTGCAATAGAACGTGCCATTTGAAAGGCTACATTGTTGCTATTCCCAATTACAAAATTTTCAAACGTTAATAAGCTCGAGATAGAAGTAGAAGTTTCAAACTTATTTTTTGTCTCATAAAATTCATCGTTTTGATTATTAATTAAAGAAGCTGCAACATAAGATTTAGAACTCTTTTCTTTATTGTTAAAATTTTTAGGAATATTTATATCTTGACCTGTACTGTTTGTAGTCGAGTTTTGATAATTAGAACTACTAGAAGATGTTTGAGAATTATTATTTACTTCATTAGATGAGGTATTATCAACTTCTATTTGTACGCTATATTCAGTATTGTATAAATCATATAACGCCTGCTTAATTAAAGTTATTAAATTTTTTTCGACTCAGAATTTTATAAATGAATTATTAGAAGTTAAAAGAAGAAAATCCCCACTCATAGCCTGAGGCTTTAACAACGGCAAAAAAGCTTCACATTTTTGCTTGTCTCCAACGTCAAGCTCTTTAATTTTATCAACAATGCTTAGTCAAGCATGATTTATATTTTGATTAATATCCAAAATAACCCCAAATTAAATTTTAAATTTATAGTATCTTAGATATTAC
>CAVGFB010000065.1:0-2574 GCA_963628375.1 Gorillivita sp. (SeqCode) | reverse complement strand
TTAGCTATATGTCTTTAAACTTTACGTAAAAGGAAGCTTGAAACTGTTGAAAAACGAGTTGATGCTACTTTTAAAGTATAGAAATACTGAAGAGGAAGACTTTACTTCCTCTGCTTTAACGTCAACTTGTTGTGTATCTGTTTTGATTGATGTTTTATCTGCTGATTTATCCTTTGTGTCAGTATCTGTGCTGCTTGATTTGTCTTGGTTAGAGTCAGGAGTTAAAGAATCATTACATTTGGTATTATGCGACTCATTACTGTTATCAATGTTTTGCTTTATAGCATTGCTATCCTGCTCTAACAGAGCACTGTTTTTAGTTGGATCATAATCACAGTAAGTTTTAGGATTTGACCTTGTTTCTCTTCCAAAATCAGCCTTTTCATATTTTCTCCCTCAAAAATCTCATCATGTTGCTTCTTCTTCCCCTTTGCTGTTTGTTAATCCAGCATCATCCATATCAATACACAAGTATGGTCCTAACCAAATACGTTTTATTTTCAAACCTTTAAAGCATTCATCGTATCCTCCCCCTCCAATTTGTGCATATCTCCAGGTAGATACATCTAAATCATCAAATACGCATTTATGACCGTAATTTTTAAATATACTAGCAAAGCAGTATAAATTATGATCTTTATCAGATAATTGAGACGCTTTAGGTAGGGATGTTAGTTTAGTAGAATTATATCCATAATTTTCAAACATTGAAGCACAATAATTATTGTGTACCTTCGCTCAGTTTTCGATATTTGGAGGGCTTGATAGTTCCGTAGACATATAACCATAGCAATAAAACATGTTAGTCATTCATCCAACTTTAGAAACATCTCAATTAGAGACATTAGGAACATCTTTAAGCGTAGTAGATCAATAACCAAAGGTTGAAAACATACTTACCATAGTTGTAACATTAGACGTATTTATGTACTCAAAGCCTTCGCAAGACTGGACTTTAGCAAAATTATAAAACATGTATGCACAACCAGTAAGTCCTGTAAAACTTTTAAAGTTTTCATTTATCTTAACTTTTGTAAATGAATATCTCTCAGAGTTTCATGCTCAGGATTCTTCATGTTTTCCAGTAGAAGAAAGAAGATATATGTTTTGATGTGTTGATTTTTTAAAATCATAAGTAAATATTAGAGCAGTTTGACCACTTCAAGTTGTTGTATCTTTGTATGCGTAAGCTTCACGTCCATCGTAGTCATAATAGGTTAAGACTTCTGTTCTACTTGGAATTTTACACGATTCACAAACAAATCCATTTTCGCTATATCAATTAGCATTATATGTTCTAGAGGAATTTGTCAGGCATGCATGGCTCTCAGCACTATCAAGTTCCAAATTAAAATTAACACCAAGCTTAATTGTTTTTACTTTCATATTTTTTAACATATCTTGATAATGTGATACTTTAAATGTATTAAAATTAGATAAGTCTAAACAAGGATAGCCCCCTGGAATACTATAAGCATAGTTATAAAACATACAGCTCATATCTGTAACATTTGACGTATCTCACCCTGACATATTAGGTAAATAAACTAATTCTGCACTATAACCATAATTTGCAAACATATAAGACAAGTCTTTTACGTTTGATATGCTCCACTTGGATACATTGGGTGCTGCATATAAATATTGTGTTGAATAACCATAGCCGCTAAACATATTAGACATATTTTCTACATTGGATGTCTTTCAATTTGAGACATCAGGAACTAGGTTATATATACTAGTAGAGGAGTATCCATAATTATGAAACATATAAGACATATCTGTTACTTTATATGTATTTCACTTGGATACATCGGGAATTTCATTAAATTTAGTAGAAGTCCGACCAAAATTCATAAACATATAACTAGTATTTTCTACATTAGATATATCTCAATTGGATACGTTAGGTACTGTACTTAATGTAGAGGAATAAGATCCAAAGTTAAGAAACATATAAGACATGTTTTTTACATTCGATGTATCCAAATAGTCTAATCCCTCTAATTCGCATGCATTACGAAACTCTGCGAACATCCATGTAGTGCTAGTAAGACCATTATAGTTTTTAAAGCTTTCGTCAACTTTAACTTTTGTAAATGAATCTCTTGCACCATCTCACTTTCAATCATTTTCACTAGTAGCAAATTCAGGAATATCATAAACATACTGCTTAGGATAAGTTGACTTGGCATTATCGTATCTAAGTACAAGAATAGTCTCCCCATTCTCAGAAGTTGTGTCTTTATACCCATAAGCTACTATTGGTTTTTCGTCATAATAGGTTGTAGCTTCATCTCTAGTAGTTGGAATAGAACATGATTTATACTCTGTAGAATTCTTGTCATATCATGTTGCATCACTATCACCGCCTCTATTAGTTAAACATGCATTTGTAGAGGTTAAGGACAGATTAAAGCTTGTTCCTAACTTTATAGATTCAAGTTTAAGGCCAGATAGCATAGAGGAGTAAGTTGTAGTTTTATTTGTATCAAAGTTTGACAAATCTAAAACTTCATATACACATTGCTTTCCATAATCTGCAAACATGCCTGACATATCCTCAACATTAGA
>CAVGFB010000064.1:0-2160 GCA_963628375.1 Gorillivita sp. (SeqCode) | reverse complement strand
CTTTTAAATTGTGCAATGAAAGTCAAAACAAAGGAAATCTGGTATATGGAGTTACACTAGATGGTATTTGAAGCACATTTGACTTTATAAAAGGAGTTCGTGGGATCTTTAAATTCATGTATTTTCCAGGTATAAATGTCGGATTAATAGATGAATTATATAAGTAATTACACCTACTAATTAAACTATCTGATGAGCTAAACATTTGCGGTTGTCTGTAGCCATATACAATATTGTCAATACAATATTCTATAATTTGTTTAGATAAAACAGGATCATCATATCTAGGTTTACAGTGAGAAACTCCATGAGAGGCAATTTCATGGCCTAAATTAATAATTTTTTTAACAGTATCTGGTGCATAAAGAACAAAATTAACTGTACAAAAAAAGGTAGCTTGAATATTATGTTTTTTTAGGATATCTAGAATTTTATTTGTACCTATAACAGAAATTTCTACTTCTTTTTCAATAGGTAAAACAATACCCTTTTCATGAAGTACAGGAAACTCTTCTATATCAAAACTTAAACAAACCATCTATAACAATAAATTAACTGTCCATATTAGATGACATAACTTCCAGTTTATTTAAAAATTTATCTTCATCTAAATTTTCATTATCAAAAAATTCACAAACATCAATAATGTCAACATTATACTCACAAGCAAGCTTTTCTGCTTGTTGTTGGCGTAACAAAGATAATTCTGTTTGATTTAGCTTTTTTAAATAATAAGACTGTAATAACATACTGTAAACAATATAAACAACAGCACGCGGGTCTGTGTTGCTGACCTTAATAACACTTACAAAAGAATCTGGATTTAGAGACATCAAAACTGATCCATCAATATCAATTGAGTTAGTGATAGAATCTTGAAGTATTTCTATAGAAGCACTCAAATCTCCCTCACCTCTAGCTTTGTTAAGGCTTTTTCTAATTGCATTAGCTAGATTCACTAACATTCTAACTAAATAATCTCTCTCAAACATAAAGTAAACCTATATAAGTTTTAATCATCTTCAAGAGCTTGCAGAATTTCATCTGTCATATCCATTGTATGAAATACATTTTGCAAGTCTTCCAATTCTTCTAGTTTATCTATCAAACGAATAACTTTTTTTGCATCATTTACAGAAACTTCAGTAGGTGTACTAGGCTCCATTACAATATCAGTACCTTTAACATTAATACCAGAGTTTTCTAGCTCCTTTTTTACATTCATGCAACTATTAGCAGCCGTTGTGACTATTCATACATCCTCTCCATCCTCATAATCATCACCACCAGCATCTGCAACAGCTAACATTAACTCATCTTCATCTTTGCATGATTCTTTGTCTATGATAATCTGACCTTTTCTTTCAAATTGAAAACTTACAGATCCTGATGTTCCTAAATTGCCACCAGCGTGGGTAAATGCAGATCTTACATCAGCTGCTGTTCTGTTTCTGTTATCAGTTAGAGCTTCGCAATATACAGCAACACCACAAGGTCCATAACCTTCATATACAACCTCTTCATAATTTGCTGCATCCTTACCAGCACCAAAAGCTTTGTCAATAGCCTGTTTTATTTTATCTTTAGGTAGCGAATTTGCTTTTGCTTTTTCTACTGCAGCAGCTAGAGATGCGTTATTCTCAGGATTTGGATCTCCTCCCACTTTAGCGGCAACAGTAATATTTCTTGAAAGTTTACTAAATAAAGCTGATCTTTTTTTATCTTGTGCAGCTTTTCGATGTTTTGTTGTTGCTCATTTTGAATGCCCTGACATAATTCCTCCATATATTCAACATTAATGCTTTTAATTTTTCTACATTGTAACATAAAATAACCCGTATATTTTCACATACGGGTTATTACTAATTTATATTTTACTAACAAATTATTTAAGTGATACTGCAGCACCAGCTTCTTCAAGTTTTGTTTTAGCAGCTTCTGCAGCATCTTTCTCAGCACCCTCAACAATTGTTACAGGAGCTGAATCAACCTTTTCTTTTGCTTCTTTAAGTCCTAGTTCTGTTAGTTCACGAACAGCTTTAATAACTGCAATCTTTTTGTCGCCAACACCTTCTAGTACTACATCAAAATTAGTTTTTTCTTCTGCAGCAGCACCTCCATCTGCACCAGGAGCTGCAGCTACTACAGCAGCAGGGGCTG